>JAGOLG010000069.1 GCA_017994195.1 Rhabdochlamydiaceae bacterium | reverse complement strand
GTATAAGTCTGGACAACAGATGGTTTTGAGAAAGTCACGTCTGCCTTCAATTGCCAAGCTAGCTTCAAAGTTTGGATCAGTTATGCAAAGAGTAATCACTTTAGTTCTGAGATGATTAAGAAGGCGGTTTTCCCAAACCTTATCGATTTTTTTCTTTTTAACTGCCTGTGTAAATTCTTCGCGTAATTGATTGATGCTTGCCTGATCTATGGTTATAGCTTCGACATGACCAAATAGAGTTTGTAAATATTCTATGTCATAAGAATCAGAAGATGCAAACAAACTTGACCCTAGTGCTTTAATTGCTAGGCTAAACCCTTGCGCAGGCCAAAGGCTTGTATCTGTGCATCCCAAAATGCTTAGAAAATAATACAAGCCTTTAGCATCCGTTCCATATGCAGGCTTAAACATAGTGGGCAATTGCATGATAAGCTTAGTTTGAGGGTCTTCAATAAAGTAGTCAACAGCTTGAGAATACATCGTTGAGACGACACAGCCCAGTAGGTTTTTCGAAACCCCGAGCGAGATCAGCGAGAACCGAAGATGCAATAAACATTCGAGTCCACGACCTGCTTTATCTGCAGTTTTTTTGAGAACATTCAGAGAGCTCTTTTCTCCCTTAGGGTCTACATAAATCAGAGCCATGTGAATGAGTTTTATCACAACAGGTGCAAAAGCAATAACCTGAGTGGCTTTTAAAAGACGTGGAATCGGCAGTGAAGCCATTTTATCTAAGTGCGGCTGTGCAATTTTAGACACTTTTTGAGATTGAGACAAAAGCGTTGTCAGTGTTGCATGAAGAGAGTATTGACTTGTCGCGTAGAAGGCAGCGGATGTAACTACTTTGCGGACTAAATCAAAAAGTTGCGACTGCATCAAAAAATGTATAGGATTTTTAATGCCATCTTGGCTTGGATCTTTTTTTATCCAATCAATAAAGGGATCATTAACGGCTTCGAGGCGGTTTTGTAAACCTAGAGATGCGATTGTCGCCTGATAGCGACCTCGATCGGGCCCAGGATAAAAATGAAGAAAAGGCCATAAGTATAGGATTTTTCTTTCGACAGTTTCTGCTGATGGAATAAAGGATTTAATTGGAGTGATAATACCAGACATAAACACCTAGGCTTTAAGGAAAAATTTAATTTCACAAGAGATCTTACAGATCTATTCCATTTTTTTCCACGGTTAACGGAGGCTCTTCAAAGATAACTTTGTGCCAGAAAATGGCCGTTTGAGTTATCCTGTCCCCTTTCCAAAGGATAGGTTTTATGGACCAAGAACTTGCCAAACAACTGAGTAAAATTGCAAATACGATCCGAGAGCTTTCCATGGAGGCTGTTCAAAAAGCAAATTCCGGACATCCCGGACTCCCCATGGGATGCGCAGAATTCGGGGCTTATCTTTATGGATGTCTTTTAAGGCACAACCCCAAAAATCCCAAATGGCTCGGGCGCGATCGCTTTATTTTATCGGCAGGGCATGGCTCAATGCTTCTTTATTCCCTTCTGCATCTATCAGGTTTTGATCTTTCGATGGAAGACATCAAACAGTTTAGGCAGCTTCACTCACGAACGCCGGGTCATCCTGAAATGCACATCACTCCAGGTGTTGAAGCAACCACAGGGCCTTTAGGTCAGGGTATAGGAAACGCTGTAGGTCAAGCGCTGGGATTAAAAATCTTAGCTGCAAAGTTCAATCGGGATGAATGCTCTGTTTTTGACAATAAAGTCTATTGCTTGGCTGGAGATGGTTGTATGATGGAGGGGATTTCATCAGAAGCCTCTTCTCTTGCAGGTCATTTAAAACTTGATAACTTAGTTTTGATCTACGATGCCAATAAAATATGCCTTGATGGCCCTATCTCTGAATGTTTATCCGAAAATACAAAAATGCGCTACAAATCCTACGGATGGGATGTTGTAGAACTGGATGGTTATAATTTTGATATGATGGATAAAGTGTTTACTGAGATCCGAGATCATCAAAGAATGCCCACACTTGTCATTCTACATACGATCATCGGAAAAGGTTCGCCAAATAAAGCTGGAACTCACAAAGTCCATGGATCTCCGCTGGGGGCAGAAGAGGTTGAAGCAACCAAAAAAGCCCTTGGGCTTCCAGAGGAGAATTTTTTTGTTGCTCCTGTCGTTACTGAGTTTTTTGCTCGCCGTCTTAAGCAATGTGAAGAGCTTGAGCGTAACTGGAATAGTCAAGTTGAACATTGCAAGATTGCTCATCCCGAGCTAGCTAGAGAGTTTGAGAAAATGGTCATGCATGAGCTTCCTTCCGATTTAGAAGAAAAACTTGCGCGCATTGAAATGAAATCTCCCCTTGCAGGAAGAAGCGCTTCGCAAATTGTTTTGGACATGCTAGGACAAGAACTTCCTCAGCTCATCGGCGGATCTGCAGATCTTTCATGTTCAGATCTTACCATGATGAAAAAGTTTCCGATTATCACTCCGAATAACTTCCATGGCCGCAATATTAAATACGGCGTAAGAGAATTTGCCATGGCAGCTGCTGCATCAGGTCTTGCCCAGACACAAATGATCACTCCTTATGTCGGAACGTTTTTAACTTTTTCTGACTACATGAGAAATGCCATCCGCCTAGCCGCTCTTTCCAGCGTGCAGGTGATCTATCAATTCACCCATGATTCGGTTTTCCTCGGAGAAGACGGCCCTACGCATCAGCCTATCGAGCATTACGCTTCGCTGCGCGCTATCCCTAAGCTTCAGGTGATCCGTCCTGCGGACAACTGGGAAGTTAAGATGGCATGGCTTGCTGCTTTAAAATACAAAGGCCCGACTGCGATTTTGCTTTCTCGCCAAGCTCTTCCCGATCTAGAAGCAACACACCGCCCTTACCATGAAGGGATGGGACGGGGAGCTTATATTGTCCGTCATGAGAAGAAAACTCCTGACTTTACACTCTTTGCAACAGGCTCGGAACTCTCCTTGGCTCTTGATGTTGCAAATGCCTTAGAAAAACAAGGAAAAGCGATCCGTGTCGTATCAATGCCCTGCTGGGAAATCTTCGAAGCGCAAGATCCAGCCTACCAAGCCTCAGTTGTAGGCGGAAACCTAGGAAAGCGGGTTAGTATCGAAGCCGGTGTTAGCTTTGGCTGGAATAAGTGGATCGGTTTTGACGGCATCCCCATTAGCATCGAAACATATGGAGAATCGGCTCCTCAAGCTGATCTTGCAGCAGAGTTTGGCTTCACTGTTGACGCTATCCTGAACAAGCTCAGAAGATAAAGATCGATCTTTTTTCAGATGTTATGAGTCTAGCTTGGGTCTATGTAGACATTAATAGACTGTGGTATAGTTAGCCGCATGCAAGATTTATTCTTAAGAGCTCTTCGCTGTGAAAGGGTACCGCGGCCGCCGATTTGGATCATGCGGCAGGCAGGAAGATACTTGGCCCAGTATAGAGCGCTGAGGGCTGAGCACTCATTTCAAAAGCTGGTTCATACTCCCGAGCTTGCAGCACAAGTGACCCATCTACCAATCGATCTTTTTGGGTTTGATGCGGCGATTCTTTTTTCAGACATTTTAGTTGTAGCAGAGGTTTTTGGATTTGAGATCGATTTTATCGACGGGAAAGGAATGAAACTTCGAGCTCCCTCTCAAGAGATCGCTCTTCCTGTTGAATCCACAATTCACTATGTGCCAGAAGCAATTCGGCTTTTGAAAAAAACGCTTCCTGTGCCTTTGATAGGTTTTTGCGGAGGGCCGTATACTGTTTGTAAGTATATGGAACGGATGACGCCTGAGTGGCTGGATAAGGTCACAGATGCTTCCATCGCCTATCTCAAAATGCAGGTGGAAGCTGGTGTTGATGCGCTGCAGATTTTTGATTCATGGGCAGGGCACTTAGAGCCTCATGACTTTCATACGCTGGCTCTTCCGTATCTTGCGCGCCTTGTCAAAGCTATAAAGCCTTTAGGTGTGCCGATGATCGTATTTTGCCGCGGATCGCATCGTTATCTTTCTGAGCTGATAGCTCTTGAGCCTGCAGCGATTGGATTTGATTGGGAAGTGGATCTTTCTGAAATCTCTAAACAGGTTCCCTCTCACATCGCTGTGCAAGGAAATTTAAATCCTGAACTTTTAAATGGATCTCTATCCTCTTTAGAGCCGGCTGTGAACCATCTGTTAGATTCGATGCAAGACCGCCCCGGCTTTATCTTCAATCTTGGGCATGGCATTGAACCTACAGCGCATATCGAAAATGTCCAGTGGCTTGTGGAGCACGTCCAGAAACAAAAAGTCCACTGAAGCTTTAAGGCCTCAGTGGACTCTAATAAAGACTCACTCAGTTAAGAGGGAGTTTATGCACGTTGTGCTACAGGCCAAATACTGGCTGCTACGTACTGTTGGCCTTCGCCTTTTACGAGTTGGACGTAAGAATTTGCATTTACATATTCATTGCCTTCGTTTCGTGTAGATTCTTTTCCAAAAACCAACCTTTGAGCGAGAGGAATGAGTTTTGTAATTTCAGCCTTTAAGACAGGATGTAAATCAGCATCTTGGTTAATATCTTCTGCTTTCCAAGTCGCAATATGTCGAGCAGCGCTAAAAGAGTCTTTGAAGAGAGTTGCCCATGCTTGGTCTTCAATTTCCAAGTTATTAAATGGTCTATTTTGCTCTAAATAGGCAGTCACTAGCTCTTGATTTCTTGCTTCTGCAACAGCCACGTCATTGATGTGATCTTTTTCTATTGTTGTAACAATCGCTGCAGATACTTTTCCATGCATTGCTTCCATTTGCCCTTGCAGACCATAGAAAAGATCTTTAATAGCACTCATTTGCTCTCTACATGCATCTGTAGGTACTTTTGTTGATATACGTGCAGCAAATAAATGTGCTACGGCAACAACTCCTAAAACAATTGCGACATGTTTTTGTGCTTGCTTATAAGCATATCCAGCCAAGAGTCCTAGAACAACTGTTCCAAGAGCATGTGATTTATCCAATACTGTTTGTGTTGTATAACGATTGTTTTCAGGTAGTTGTTGAAATCTTGCTTTTACGTCATCTATACGTGCAATTGCTTCTAATTGAGTTACAGCACTTCTAAATAAAGGACTTACGGTAGCCATCATAACCTCCTTAAGGTTTTTTAATGGGGCAAGGATATGCTTTGTGGAATTTTCACTTCAACTTAAATATTAATATTAGATCAAGATTTTCTTGTTAGAAAATGAATGAGAGGGATGATTCTGTCAGGGCTTAAGGAGATGGAATCAATGCGTTCATGGATGAGGAAGGAAGCAAACTCGGGGTAGTCGCTAGGAGCTTGGCCGCAGATGCCGACTTTGATGTGGTGGGTGTGGGCTTTTTGGATGAGGATGCGGATCATCTCAGTGACAGCGGGATTTCGTTCATCGAAGAGAGGGGCAAGGTCGGCAGAATCTCGGTCGATGCCGAGGACGAGTTGGGTGAGATCATTGGAGCCGATGGAAAATCCATCGAAGCGGGTGGCGAATTGATCAGCGAGGATGATGTTAGAGGGGATCTCTGCCATCATGTAGATTTGTAGGTTGTTTTTGCCGCGCTGAAGTCCGTGGCTAGCGCAGGCTTTGAGGGCAAGATCTGCTTCTTCAACGGTGCGGCAGAAGGGAATCATGGGGATGATGTTGGTGAGGCCGTAGGCTTCGCGGGCTTTTTTTAGGGCTTTGCACTCAAGTGCAAATCCTTCGCGGTATTTTTCGTTGTAGTAGCGGCTGGCGCCGCGGAAGCCGAGCATGGGGTTTTCTTCGTGGGGCTCGAAAGCTTCTCCGCCGATGAGGCGGGCATACTCATTGGTTTTAAAATCGCTGAACCGAACGATGACGGGATCTGGAAACCGGACAGCGGCGATTTGGGCAAGACCGGAGGCGAGTGTGTCGATGAAATAATCTTGGGGAGTTTTGAAAGAGCGGGTGAGTTGCTCAATCTGGGCTCGGATTTTGGAGGAGGTGACTTTTTCGGGATGGACAAGCGCCATGGGGTGGATCTTGATGATGTTATTGATGATAAATTCCATGCGGGCAAGGCCGATGCCTTGGCAGGGAACTTGCCACCATTTCCAAGCTTCATCGGGGCTGGAGATGTTCATAAAAAGAGGAACGGGTGGTTTGGAGAGTTTGGAAAGATCGAGGGTTTCTGTTTTGAATGGGAGTATGCCTTCATAGATATTGCCGGTGGGGCCTTCAGCACAAGAGAGGGTGATTTTTTGTCCGTTTTTGAGAAGGTGTGTAGCAGTTCTAGTTCCGACGATGGCAGGTATTCCTAGTTCACGGGAGACGATCGCTGCGTGAGAGGTGCGTCCGCCAAGGTCTGTGATGATGCCACTGGATTGTTTCATGATGGGAACCCAGTCGGGAGAGGTAATGGGTGTGACGAGGATAGAGCCCGGCTTAAAGGTTTTGATGTGAGAGGCGCTTGATATGACTTGAACGGGGCCTGTGGTAATTGACTCTCCGATGGCAAGTCCGGTGAGGAGGGGTGATTTTTTTTCGTGGAGGGAATAGGTGACAAAGAGGGAGGGCTTCTTTTGGGATTGGACGGTTTCAGGGCGTGCTTGAACGATGTAGAGCTTTTTCGTGATGCCGTCTTTTGCCCATTCGATATCCATGGGGCATTTGTAATGTTTTTCAATGGCAATCGACCATTTTGCGAGGGTGACAAGTTCAGAGTCTGAAAGGACGTATTGAGTTTGTTTGGAAGAGGGTGTTTTTTGGAGTTTGGTGTGGGATCCTGAGTAGACGAGCTGCTTTTCTTTGGAGCCGAGATTTTTTTTAAGAAGTGTCAGTGTTGGTTTGAAAAGGATAAATTCATCGGGGATGACGGTGCCTTGCACAACGGTTTCTCCAAGTCCGAAAGCGCCATTGATGACGACGACATTGCGAAAGCCTGTTTCGGGATCGAGAGTAAAGGCAACGCCGGAGGAGCCCTTATCAGAGCGGACCATCCGCTGGATGCCGATAGAAAGTGCAATGCTTAGGTGATCAAAATGATGGATCTCTCGATAGGAAATAGCTCGGTCGGTAAAGAGGGAAGCGAAACACTTTTTACATGCTATTAAAACAGATTCGATGCCGCGGATGTGGAGGTAGGTTTCTTGCTGTCCTGCAAAGCTGGCTTCAGGGAGATCTTCAGCTGTCGCGCTGCTGCGGATAGCGACGTCGGTATGGCGGCCGATAGAGTTGTACGCTTCAGTGATAGCGGCTTTGAGTTGGGGTGAAAAGTCGGCGTTTAAAATGAGCTGCCGAATTTTGAGTCCTTTTTTTTGGAGAGATTCAGATGAGGCGAGGATTTTTTTAATGGGTGATTCTAAGCTATTTGTTTTAAGAAAATCTCGGTAAGCATGGGCGGTTGTTGCAAAGCCGTCTGGCACTTTAATGCCGTGGGGAGAAAGCGCTTGGATCATTTCTCCGAGCGAGGCATTTTTTCCACCGACAAGGGGGACATCTTTTTTAGAAAGCGTTGCAAAAGGCCGAATAAGTTGCATAGATCAATTCCATATCATATCCGGAAATTCTCTTGTGAGAAATTAAATGCTACCACTTCACAAGAGGGGGCATGGAGCAGAGGATGGCATCGGGATTGCCGCCGGAAAGAAACCCGAACTTGGTTCCGCGGTCGTAGAGGAGGTTGAATTCAACGTAGTGTGCGCGCAGTTGGAGCTGGAGATCTTTATCGGCTGGAGTGAAGGGTGTGTGAATACGCCGCTGATAGATGGGCATGATGGCAGGTAGAAATGAATGGGCAACGGCTTTCCATGTTTCGATATCTTTATAATGATCGAAGAAAAGGCCTCCGATGCCGCGTTCTTTTTTACGGTGGGGAATATAGAAGTAGTTTTTTGCAGCTTCAGAAAATGCGTGGTAGATGTCAGGGCCGAGAGCGTTTTTGGCAGCGGTGTGGAAGTGAGTTGTATCTTCGTCGTACGGAAAACCCATGGGTGTTAGATCATAGCCTCCTCCGAACCAGGATTCTTTTTCTGTTTCGATGTAGCGGACATTCATGTGGACGGTGGGAGCGTGCGGGTTGTGCATATGGGTGATGAGGCTGACGCCTGTTGCAAAGAAGGGACCTGAGCTGTCATCCATGGGAAAACTGGGACCGGAGACGGCGGACCAGTTAACAGCGGCTTTTTCAAAGACGGTACCGCGAAGCAGGCTTATTTCTCCGCCGCCGCCGGTTAGGTGATTCCACTCTGTGCGCTCAAAACGGCAGGAAGGCTCAAGTGTTTCAAAAGCTGCTATGATGTCACTGCGTAAGGTTTTTAAGAATTGAACTATTTCATTTCGGTTATGCATAATTTTGAGAGTATGCCAAAAAAGACAATTATTATCTTAGGCGGTGGAATCTCAGGGCTGACAATCGCGTATGATTTAGCCAAGCATCAAGATCGATTTCAGATTAGACTGATTGAAAAAAGCGATCATCTGGGTGGATGGATTGATACAGATACATCGACTGGTTTTTTCTTTGAAAAAGGTCCGAGAGTTTTTAGGGGATCGAGGTCTCCTCATTTTCTTGCGCTTACAAAAGAGGCGGGTCTTCATCCTGAACTGATTGAATCAAGAAAAGAAGGCCAGAGCAGGTATTTATGGAAAGATGGAAAACTTCGGCGTCTTCCTATTTTGTCGTGGGATCTAGTCAAAGGGGTGATGAATGATTGGAAAAAGGCGCCTCTTTTAACAGAAGATGAATCGGTTTGGGATTTTGCTTGCCGGCGTTTTAATAGAAGAGTTGCGGAAGATATTTTTGATCCGATGGTGACGGGGATTTTTGGTGGAGATATTAGAAAGCTTTCTGCGAGGTCATGTTTTCCTCTTTATAAGAAAATGGAAGAGCAGCACGGGTCAATCATCAAAGGACTGCTAAAGCGAGAGAAATTTAAAGGGCCTCATATGTTTGGATTTCAAAGGGGAATGAAGAGCGTCATTGGGCGGCTCCAAGAACTGACTCCGATTCGGTATCATCTGGATGAAGAAGTGACATCCATTGTTCCAAAGGGAGAGAAGTTTGAAGTTAAGACGTCGAAAGGATCATATGAGGCCGATTACCTTTTCAGCGCTCTTCCTGCGCCGGTGATTGGAAAGCTTTTGATTCAGGAGTTAGCCCATCTTCCAATGGAAGGGGCAATGATTGTGAATCTGGGATATGCCAAAAATGTTCTGAATAAAAAAGGGTTTGGGTATCTAGTTTCTACTAAAGAAAAAGAAGATGTGATGGGTGTCATCTTTAATTCCAACTCGTTTCCACACTATAACAGGCAGCCGAAAGAGACTAGGCTGACAGTGAAATTAAAAGATCTAGACATTTCAGAAAATGAAGCAAGAACACAAGCTCTCAAAGGGATTGCAAAACATTTAGGCATTATAGAAAAACCGGATGTCTCGATGGTGATTCGGGCGCCGCAAGTTTTTCCTCAGTTTTTAATGGGACATCAAGACCGTATGAGCGCGCTTGAAAAAAAATTGGAAGCGCAATATCCGCATCTTAAACTTGCAGGGAACTACCTTTATGGGGTAGGCGTTAACGACTGCATTGCTAGAGCAAGATCGGTTGTGGAAAGCTTTTTGAGTACGACTGCCAGCTGATCCAAGTCATCAGGCGTATGAAGCGCTGTGATTGAAAAATAGAGGGTTTGGTTTTGTCTCGGCGCTAAGTAAATCTGTTCTTGCAAGAGAAATTGTCTCATCTGCTCGGCGTCTTTACTTGAAACAATAACGCGTGGGGAACGGAGCTCTTCAATAGAAAAGCTTGACAGCTCTTTAATGAGCCATGATTTGTGTTTTTGAACCATTTTGCGTTCTGCATCCATCTCAGGGATGAAGCTGAGGGCAGAGTCTAGAGCCCCAAGAGAAGGAAAGCTC
>JAGOLG010000068.1 GCA_017994195.1 Rhabdochlamydiaceae bacterium | reverse complement strand
ACCATAGCATGAATATAGTCAGTATTCTCGCACAATGTTGCTTTTGCGGTCAGTACTTTGCCTGACTTTACTGAATAATATGGTGTTAATCTCACTCGTCCTTTCATATCTTTAATTGCTCCATCGTTAAAATCAAAGTATGGGTGATGAAAGTCAGCCCCTTTCTTGAATTGCTGAATAACAAAGATGTCGTCTTGACTCTGCGATGCTACTTTCATGATTTCGGCACATGCGTCTTTTGAAAGTTTTTCTAAAAAGGAAACCCCTTTTGCCCATGAGCTTTGAGATGAGAAGCCCGAGGTTTTTAGTACAAAAGACCTTTGTTTTCTACTAAGCGAAGCAAAATCTTCCCATTTAGAAATTGGGTAAGGAAAATTTGATGGTAGATTTTGTCCATCTACTACCCATGTTGGAGGTACTATTTTTCGTAAGCTTGCATCATTTTCGCCTAAATTAGTTTCAAAAAATTCTTTAAATTCAGGATCCCACAACATTGCCATAAGCGCCTTCTCTTCCAATTGAGGCTTAATGGCAGGGAAAATGTTCTCTTGATTGTCCTGAAGAACTTTTGCTAAATGCGGATCAGAAACAGATTGATGAAGGTAAAAACATCTATACAAAGCATCTATTTTCTTTCCATCTAAAGTCAACTTCCCTTCTGTTGATTGAATATTTTCCATCATGCTAACACTTGCATCGATTCCTTTTGCCTTAAGCAGATTAGCTAAATATATAAATTGTCCCTCGTAACGCTTAGTATAATCGGTAATTCCAAAGCACATGGATCCTCGCCCCGATGGGAGCATTTCTTCTATAAGTGTTTGAAGTAAAATTTCATCACTCACGACTGTATCCTTCCCAGCTTTTCTAAAAGAGCTGTTAAGAAATTGCGATAGAGCTAAACCAAAAGGTGAAGTTTCAATTTCTGTTACAGTTGGCTCGCCGTCATTAAGGATAAAATCAGGGCGCAAAAACATATGATTCCTCTTTTCATTTGCTGACAGTTCCAGCAAGAAATCTGGTTTGTGGTGATTAAGATAGCCGATCCAGCGATGGTCCTTTGGTAAAGACTTTATTAATGTATCACATGCA
Organism: Rhabdochlamydiaceae bacterium; assembly: GCA_017994195.1. GTDB lineage: Bacteria > Chlamydiota > Chlamydiia > Chlamydiales > Rhabdochlamydiaceae > PALSA-1444. Next base: position 8,871 of record JAGOLG010000068.1, on the reverse strand, counting down.
CCATAATAAGCTGCGATAGCTACCCCGTAGGCATCTAGTTGAGAGCGGACATGCTCTTGTAGCTGAAACGGTTCGGATGAAATACGGAATGGTAATTTTGATTCTGCATGAACTCGATCTATGTGGTCTGATTGATAAAAAGTCGTTGATCCAGCATCTTTATTAATTGCTTCAAGAGCGATCAGTTGCTGAGTTATGGCAGGATTTGCCTCATCTAGGGCATGGTTAAACGTTGTCTTTAATCGTAAGCGATAGTGCTCGTATGCATCTTTATACTGCTCATACTGGAGCACGTTAGGTGATGTAGAAGTTTCTTCAGTGCCTTCGATAGCACTAGGTTGTAATTTATCCATTGTATTAGGGAATAATTGATTAAAGGACTTGGGAGGAGATATAAAATCTCCTCCCTTGCCCTGTCAGTTGTAGCAATACCTTTAAACCAACTCTTGCTCCTTGCCGAGAATAAGGAGGAAGAGGGCCATTCTAATCATCAGCCCGTTTGCAGACTGACGAAAATAAGCCGCATTCGGCAAGGCGTCAACGTCAACTGCGATCTCGGTGGTTCGCGGAAGGGGGTGGAGGATTGTCACATCAGGATTGCAGGTGCGCAGGACCATTTCACGGTCAAGCACGTAGACGTTCTTGATGGCCTCGTATTCCTCTCGTCGGTCGAATCGTTCCTCTTGGATACGAGTTGAGTAAATGACGTTTGCATCTCGAATGCCTTCTTCGAGTTTGTCGGTTTGGCTAACGTTGTAGCCCTTGGCCTTCAGTTCTTCCACGAGGCCATCTGGCATCTGCACCTGAGAAGGGGCAACGAAGATGTACCTGATGCCTTGGTAGAGCGTGAGGAGCTTGGCCAGCGAATGGACAGTGCGTCCGTATTTCAGGTCGCCCACCATTGCAATGGTGGAGTTGTGGATCTGTTTGCGCTCCTCGAAGATCGTGAATAGATCAAGGAGGGCTTGGGTAGGGTGTTCCCCCGGCCCATCTCCTGCATTGATCACGGGGACCTTGGAAGCACGAGCTGCTTCCTGTGCGGCACCAAGTTGCGGGTGTCGGATTGCGAGAATGTCGCAGTAGGACTGGATGACGCTGATGGTATCGGCAAGCGTTTCTCCCTTAGACATCGAGGAGAACGCAACGCCAGTTGTGCTGTTAACTTGACCGCCGAGCCGCATGAAAGCGGAGGCGAAACTCATTCTACTTCTGGTACTGGCCTCGAAGAAGAGATTCCCGAGGATGAATCCATCAAGAATTTTGCATTTCAATTCTCCAGTCGCAATCTTGCGCAAACGATGCGCCAGTGCGAAGAGAGTGTTGATATCACCAAGGTCAAACTGATTGACCGAGATGATGTCTGAACCACGGAATTCCATGAAGAAGTCCTCCCCCTTGGTTAATGGTAATTGCCGAAGTACTGAAAGAGCGCTGAATTAGAAAAGTGTCACTAAAGTCACATAATCTAATCAGGTTGAGAAGTGTGAGGTCGTCCTTACATATTGTCAAACTACAATTTATATTTTAATATACTAAAAGTAGATTTATTGGCTTAAATGTAACAAATAAAACGTTCTGTGAACAAAAAGAACAATACTCATTTTTGCTACTACTATACGTTTAAGTTGAAACATTCTTTTTTCAGAGCTACAAAGTCTTTCAGTACTTTATTAACATGCTCAAACGGCTTCGCCTTATTCAAAATCTTAAAATCCAGCTCCTTGATATCTTTGTAGATACGGGCAAAGGTTCTGTCATGAAAGGATTTGGCAAGGCAGTTACGCGTTTTCCGATGCCCGTCTGTTTTGACCATCTCGCAGATACCTACCATGGCCAAAATGCGCTGAGGCTGCCACTGGCAACGTTGCTTTTGAATAAGAACAAAGCGTTCAAGGGAATTCAGTTCTTGTAAAAGGATAGGACGGAGCTCATCGTAAATGATGCTCCAGTATTCTTGTAGCAGCTTCTGAGACAGCTGTTCGCTAAACATGGATTGAAATGCCATCTCATTCTGGTCTTTAGTTCCTTCAAAGGTCAGCTTGATCTTCTTTCGGCTTTTGAGCCTGAGTTCCATTCTCAGTACTTCAATCGGTCTGTCCTGTCTGCGTATCGCATCAAACATATCCATCTGCGGATTCCACTCTCGGTCTTTCTTTTCCATTGCCCGATCCTTGCTCTTGGATAAATCGGCTACTTTGTCATAAAACACAAACTCGTGTGACTTGGCATAGTACCGTACGGCCTCGCCTTGGTTGCGGAAGTCGGTAGCGTTCATGTCCAAGCGCTTTGTTAGTTTAATCTTCTGTAAGTAACCGAGAATCATGCTGGCCGTCGTGCCGTCATTGAAGACAATATTCTTGGAATAATGAACCGCATGAACCTCGGCAGTGCGCAGATTGTCTTTTGAAATGATGACACCCATAAGTAGTAGCTGGCGTTTCAGGATAGTAATGATAGTTTCAAAATCCGCATCTTTCAGTTCGTCAAAGTTATTATGGTAAAGGAGCTTGGGTAGTGACAGTTCAATATGCAGGCTGATCGGAAAGCTGCCATGGATTTTGCCATAGCGCTTGTAGAGCGTGAGCCGTGGTCTGTAAACGCCGTTCCTCAGATTTAATTTCGTCGGATTATTGACGGCCTTGATGAATGGTTGGCCAGTGAAAGGCAGAAAAGGTTCAAGGAAGAACCCTCGCGCATTCGGCTGGAACTTGTCGTACAACGTGACTGCAAACTTGCCGTGAGGGATTTTGAGCAAAATAGTATCAATCATCGTTACAGCTTTAGGAATTAGAAATTTAGCTATGCAGTCGTCTGTATTCGGCAAAGATTGCCTCTTCTAGTGCCTTGGACAGCTTCGGTTCCAGCGGATGAAAAAGAGTGAAATCTTTGTTACCCGACTTCTTGGTTGGATACGTCAGGCGATAGCCGGAATCATCGAGTTTCCGATGGATGGCAATGGAGCTGATGTAGAGGGTCCCGCCAAGAGTGCAGCTGGCAAACGCAACCAGCCCGTTTATCGGGCGCACAGGAATAATACGAATGTCGGCAATGTCAAAGGTCATGAAGTTTGCGGGAAGTTTTTAAGTCACGGTCGATTTCCATGAGTACGCTGAAAAAGCCAATCAGATTGCTCTGAGCTTCCGCATATTCATCATTGCTCAGATCTTGCCCGAGCATTGAGTTATAAGCCTGTTGGGTTGAGTCGTGCGCCGTCATAGAACAGGCACAACAATACGGATTGAGCTACTGCTAACAGACGGGAGGTTTTTTGGTCTCTATGAAGCCATTTTATGAGTATCTTCTCGTAGGAAACGGGAAGGTAAATTGAGTGCTATCATGTTTTTTCGCTTTTTAAGCAATGGGAATCCGAAGTCTTCGTTTGTCTTCTTGTTTAAGCCGTCGTAAGCGCTTTCGATCTTTGTCTTGGCCTGTGTATCGTATTCCTCGCTGTTACCGCCGAATGCGCCTACGTAGATATCTTCCATTTCGACCCATTCATGATAGTTATACTTTCCAAAGAGAAATCGGCACACAGCATCTTCGTTGCTGCTAGGTTCCAGCGGGCATACTGACGCGAAGAAACATATTTGGGCTTTATCCGTAATGTAAAAGAGTGGTGTGAAAACCTGATCGGTTAACTGACTATAATACTCGCCAAGAGTTTTCAGGCCGCCACGCAGCATCTGGGCATAATATTTATCATTATGTCCATCAAAAAAAACGACTCCAGCGCTTGCAGATGCTTCTATTTCTTCATCTTCGATGGCTTTCCAAAAGAAATAGACTGGAGTGAAATCTAGAAAAATCTTCCTTAACGTGCGAACACATTTAGTATGCCAATCATTAATTTTTTTCCGATCTTCATTTTTAATCGGATTCGCATAAGAGCTGCTTACTAGATCGCTTCCGTAATCTCTTTGGAGGTCAAAGCCTTCGTAAACTAGCTTATCTATAGAATCCAAGGCTGATTTTGGTGAGACTTTGAGGCGCATTACAATTTTAGGAAAGCAGTGTGACTATAACATCCTTTCAGTATCTAGTTATAGGCTTGAGTAACTTATAGGGAGCCAGCAAACGCCTTCTGCATAAGAGTATTGAATTGATTATCTAACTCGATTGATTGAATAAGCATTGTTTTTTCAAGGGCACGAGTATTAAGAACAATTTCCTCAAATTTTTTCTGAAGAGTAATAGGTGGTATAAAAATTTTTGCTGTCCTTAGTTTTTCCTTTGAGATATTGGGCATAGAGCCTGCAGATCCTCCAGCTAGAGCTTGAATTTTTTTGCGTTTGCCATGATGTGAAAGCACTTTCCAAAGAAATATCGGTAGTACCTCATTCTTCTTAAGAACCAGCCTAAAAATTAAATCTGAGAGCATTAGTTTATGCCTTGTTTCAAATACATAACAGCTCGCAGCAACAAGGTCATAAGTATTTTTTCTTGAAAATAGCAGGTCACCATCTTTTACTTCAATCAAACTTCTAGGCTGGTCACTTGCTAAAAGACCTTTGTTTTGTTGATCTTTATAATTACAACTTGTAACCGCGCTCAGCTTCAAAACGCCCCAATTATTTTCTGATGCAGGAACATCTGAACATTTTGGACTCCACCCGCTTTCAATTTTCTCAAGTACATCACTCAGTTTCTTTTCTTGCCAACTTTTAGGATTCGTCACCGGATCCCCAAACATCTCCATAAATACCGACTGCACATATTCATCGAGTAGCTTTATCGATTCTTTGCGCTTGCGTCGCAGCGCATCGGCTTGGTCGAGAAGGGAGACGATGCGTTTTTGGTCTTCGGCTGAAGGAATAGCAATTTTCAACTCATCAAAATGTCTTTTTTTGAGATTATTGATGTTTGCACCCGAAGACATATGTGAAATTTGTTGACGATATGCTTTTGTTTGAAAGAAATAACCAAAGTACTTTGAGTTGATTTCGTCAGTGGGTCTTAAAACCATACAAAATCCACCGAATCCGCCTTTCCAATCTGATGTTGCCTGAGCCGCCTTTCCAATTACCTTTTTGCTTCCTGTAGAGGCGGCAATTACAACGTCTCCCTGCCGAATTTTCTGTCTATTATTGATTCTTGCAGAGTCTACATACAACAAATCATCGAATGAAAGTTTCCCATCTTCTAAAATATTCATGGCTCGTATGACTGGCAAAGCGTCTTCATCCTCTGGAGTGGAAACTTCACTCTGACCGAAAGTGACGCCACGTATGATGTCTGCAACGCTACTGATTGGTACGGTCCTCATTGTGCGTTACGTAAAGTTGCAATACCTTCCATAATCTCGCTCTCTAATTTCTCGATCTTCGCTAAAATTAGCTTCGATTCCTCGTACTGCACCACCTCGTACGTCACATCTTTATAGCGATTCAAGCTCAAGTCGTAGTCGTTCTCATTAATCTCCTTTCGATCCACAAAAAAGCACTTTGCTCCACGGTCGCACCCTTTTAGTTCGTGGCGCTTTTTCCATTGTGCCACGATATCGGGAATGTCATTCGCCGATATCTTCTGACGCTTGTCATCCAGACTATAGCCATCAGCTTCCATATCATAGAACCATACCTTTTCGGTTTCTCCACCTTTCACAAAAACCAAGACAGCCGTACTTACTCCTGCATAGGGTCTAAAAACGCCGCTGGGCATCGAAATGACTCCTTGTAGCTCGCACTGTTCAATAAGCATCTTACGAGCCAATTTATGGGCATTGCTGGACCCAAACAGAACGCCATCCGGCACAATTATTGCTCCTGTTCCGCCAATCTTGAGCGAATTGATAATACGGTTCACAAACAACAACTCTGTCTTGGTCGTAGGCAACATCAAGGTATCGTTGATATCGCCTTTATCGAGACTGCCCTTGAAAGGCGGATTCGCCAAAATAACATCGTAGACGCTGTCTTCTATAAAATTCTTGGATAAGGTATCCCGTTGATTGATATTCGGATGACTGATTCCGTGCATCATCAGGTTCATAAGCCCGATGCGGACCATTGCCTCATCTGCATCAAATCCGAAAAAGGTCTTTTCCTTCAAATGCTTCCACTGTCGTTCATCAGTCAGCTTGTCGCCTACAAGGCCTCTGGGTAGTCCATTCGCATCGATAACGCGATGCTTATCGCTCGTATGCTGCGTAAGGATGTGCTGGTACGCTCCTAGTAGAAAGCCCGCCGTACCACATGCAGGATCACAAATCGTATCGCCAAGTTTGGGATCTACAAGCTCACACATCATTTGAATGATATGCCGTGGTGTACGAAACTGGCCAAGTTTACCGGCGCTCGTGATCTCTGAAAGTAAATGTTCGTAGAGATCGCCCTGCGTATCCTGAAACTCTTGTCCTTCAGATTGTTCCTGTGAGATTCCATCGTAAATTTCATCGATGATATTCACGGCTTCTACAAGCAAAGACGGCTTATTGATAATAAAAACGGCATTGCCCATGTGCTTGGCGAAAGGGCTGTCTATATTGCCAAGAGTCTTGAGGAAAGGGAACACTTTCTGTTGCATGTGATCGAGCATTTGTCCACCTTCCATTTGCTTAAAATGACTCCAGCGCACTTCTTCATTCTTGCCTACAAAGAACGATTCGTATTTCTCTCCGGTAAAATCGGCATCCTGCTTCTTTTTAAGGTCGAGCTCATCGAGTCGTTTCATAAAAAGCAGGTACGAAATCTGCTCAATAGCCGTAAGGGGATTGGCTATACCACCACTCCAGAACTTATCCCACAGACGGTCTACGGCACTTTTAAGTTTGGCGTTAAGCATACGTAAGGAGTGTATCAGCAAGTTCAAGTATCTCCTTGCGCTCTTCTAGCTTGAATAGACCAAGAAACCCTTTTTCATGGAAGCGTGTGAATGGCTCACGTGTAAGGTCCGCTTTACTCAATTTGCCGTTCTGAATAATGAAAGTCTGGAGTGTCTGAAGAAACTGGACCTGTTTTGCAGTCAGCGTGTTATGCGTGACAATAAATTCAGAGAAAGCTTCCGCAACCTTATCATCAAACGTCTTTAGCTCTTCCAGCCCCATGATGTACTTGATAAGACCCAAGAAACGAACGCGGCGCGTATTGTAGGCCTTCTGCAAGTTTTGCTCGGTAGGGTAGGGGTCGTATTGTCCAAGCGTATCCGCAAGTTCGTCTATTTCGGCTGAAGTTAGCTCTTTGCCCGCCTTTACCTTCTGCAATATCGGATTATCGGCTTCAAGTTTGTGAATAAGGGCTTCCACTTTTTCACGGTACTTCTGGACCGTAATACGCTCATTGGCCGGTCCAAATTCTATGTATTGCTTATTCACAGTAATGTCTCGCAAATTGAGCTTTTCCTGATCTATTTTAAAGCCTTCTTCACGAAATTTCATCAGTGGCGCGAGCGTACCTACCAGTGCTTGCAATTCTTGATCGGTCGCCTTGTGAATAAAGCCGTCATTCAGCACAGCTTCAATAGTCTTCTGTTGCTTGGCTACGGTGTTTATAGACAGCGGAAGATCGGATACCTTCTCAATGATTACCTGTTCCAGTGTTTCAATCTTCTTCTCATTTTCCTCCAAACGGGCAATAGAAAGCTGGAGCATATTGAGTTCCAGACTCATGGCCTTAAAATCTTCCCCTGTGCGTGCTCGCATCAGTGGCGCAATTTCTTTGTGAAGATAGAGCTGTTTCTCTTCATTGAGATTTTTCCAGAATCCATCGTCTAAGCGGTCTAGTTTCGACTTTGCATCGAGTACAACGACATTATTTACTGGCAGTTGTGCTATGTCACTTCGCATCGAGGTAATCGTATCATTCGCGATATTGGCTTCTCCTGCCTTCTGAGCAGATACATATTTCTGAATCCGCGTTTCAAATAGACGTACCGGCAAAGCCTTGGTAGGACGATCCTCTTTGCCTTTCGGATTCAGCTGGAAGTACGCAAAATTATTCCAGCAATCCATGATAAGAAACTTGTCCTTTTTGGTACACCAAGGCTTCATGTTTCTAGGCTCCAGTAAGCGCGTTCCGCGGCCAATCATCTGCCAGAATTTTGTGAAAGAAAATACTGGTTTGGCAAAAACAAGGTTCACGATTTCCCGTACATCAATACCAGTATCCAGCATATCGACGCTGATAGCGATACGCGGCATATCTTCATTCTTGAATTGATCCAGTAAGCCGCCTTTTCCATGCACGCGTGAGTCATCGGATACAAGCACCTTGGCAATTTTTCCTTTCAACTCAGGATAGAGGTTGTCAAAAATCTCTTGGAGTCTGTAGGCGTGCTTCTGGGTCATGGCAAAGAAAATGGTCTTTCCGGGGATTGTGCCACTGTCATCCTTGATACATTCCTCCATGAATTCCTGCACTATGAGTGAGTTTGTTCCCTTATTGGTTACCTTCTTTTCGATGTCTGTACCTTCAAAATTAATCTCCTCTGGTTCCTTGCCATCGGCAATCAGCTTTTTCTGTTCTTCTAGCGAAAGCTTTTCATGATGAATGCCTTCGCTCTGAAACTTTGATTCGATGGAAAATGCCTCAAAGTTACTGAGATATGGTGGCTTATTAGTCACAGCTTGCTCGTATGTATACGCATACGTTGGATTTCCGTCTTCGCAGCTGAAAAGATCAAACGTATTGTGTTCAATTGCATCTGTTGGCGTGGCCGTTAGCCCCATCTGAAGACAATCAAAGTAATCAAAGATATTTCTAAAGGTATTGTAGATAGAGCGATGACTTTCATCAGCCACAATCAAATCAAAGAAATGGGGACTTAAAGGACAATCTGCTTTCTCAATGATATTTAGCAGCGTTGGGTACGTAGCAACGTAGATTCTACGATCTGTGGAAATCTCACTCTCTCCTTGTTTAGGCCATAGCGGAGCAT
>JAGOLG010000067.1 GCA_017994195.1 Rhabdochlamydiaceae bacterium | reverse complement strand
CTTCGCGTTGCATCGAATTAAACCACATGCTCCACTGCTTGTGCGGGCCCCCGTCAATTCTTTTGAGTTTCACCCTTGCGAGCGTACTCCTCAGGCGGTTTACTTATCGCGTTAGCTACGACACAGTCAGGGTTGAGCCTAACTACATCAAGTAAACATCGTTTACGACAAGGACTACCAGGGTATCTAATCCTGTTTGCTCCCCTTGCTCTCGCGCCTCAGCGTCAGGTCTAAACTAGAAAGGCGCTTTCGCCACCGGTGTTCCTCCACGTATCTACGCATTTCACCGCTACACGTGGAATTCCCCTTTCTCCGTCAATCCTCTAGAGAGACAGTTTCAAATGCAGCACCAAAGTTGAGCTTTGGTATTTCACATCTGACTTATCAATCCGCCTACGCGCCCTTTACGCCCAATAATTCCGATTAATGCTTGCACCCTACGTATTACCGCAGCTGCTGGCACGTAGTTAGCCGGTGCTTTTTCTCCTGCTACTCTCAAATTGACTCGTTATTCACGAATCTTTCTTGTTCACAGGCAAAAGAGTTTTACGACCCGAAGGCCTTCATCACTCACACAGCGTCGCTCCGTCAGGCTTTCGCCCATTGCGAAAGATCCTCGACTGCAGCCTCCCGTAGGAGTCTGGGCAGTATCTCAGTCCCAATGTTGGCGGTCAATCTCTCAATCCGCCTAGACGTCTTAGCCTTGGTGCGCCATTACCACACCAACTAGCTGATATCCCATGAACCTCTCTCTAACCGCAAGGCCGTTACCGGTCCCCCACTTTGATTAACCGGAGTATCCTCCAGCAACCTCATTCGGTATTAGCGGCCGTTTCCAGCCGTTATCCCCAGGTTAAAGGCAAGTTATTCATGTATTACTAACCCTTCCGCCACTCTATTACGAGTTGCCCCATAATAGCGTTCGACTTGCATGCCTCATCCACGCTGTCAGCATTCAATCTGAACCAAGATCAAATTCTCAAGTTGAAAATTTGATTTGATATAATAAAAAAAATTTATAAAGGCAATTGAAACAATAAATTGTCTCAACTGCACAAGCTTGTTATTTCTGCTTGAACATCACTTCTCTTGACTTGTCTAAATAACCAGAGCGAAGACTCAGCCTCGCATTTTCACTCAAAGTTCATTCTGAGGAAGCCAACAACATACTAAACGGCTCGATTTTTACGCAACGCTTTTTGCAGAAATCTGATTTTTTTTGTTTTTGGGATTGATTCTCCATAGAGGATTTTGTTTTTTCGAATTGGCTGTTAATAATTAAATTTAAAAACTTAAGATGAGTTTTATATGGGTTTTTTTGAGGTATCTGAAACGGAAAGATTGACTTTTACAAAATTCTTAACAGTCTCGTACATCCTAATGGAGTCGATATGATTCAGCTCAACGTCAATGGCAAGGGAGAGCGGATGCCTAGAAAAATGAGCAAGTATCTTTCGAATCCCTTTTTGGGAAACAATCATAGCGTACAAGCCATGACGATAAAATACTCGAGTGAAGGGGTACTCCTCGTAATAGTAGAAAGGTATTTTAGGTTTCTGAATTTCTTGCGACATGCTTGAATTAGGACGGTCAACTGGCTTGAGAATACCATAATCCTCTCCCTTCCAATCGTCTATAAATAGCACATCCCAATCGGGATCATTCCAGGCTACTAATTTTATGTAATTTCCCAGCGTGCTCATTTCGTGAAGAAAATCGATATCGTCTTCTAGTACGAGGATGTTATTGTATCCTCGGCGCTTGGCGTCTTTTAACACTGATAAATGGCTTAAAATACAACCTATTTGCCCGGGTGTCAGCTTTGCATTGTTAGGAGCTTTTAATTTTCTGAGCGTTTTTTTTGAAATCTCTTTCCATCCATTGATCGCAGGCACACGATTTACTACGAGCTCTTCCTTGGAAAATTTCTGGGCCATCTTTTTCCATTTATCAGCACGAATGTCCAGGTTAATGCAATAGATACAATCTATCTCTTCAATGCCTGTATAATCATAAAGGAAAGTGGTGAGAGGTTTGACATATTCTGTGGCTACAGAAGGCAAGCAAAAAAGCGCTGCCGGTATTAAAAAAACAACTAATGCTTTAAATATTCTGCGCCACATATAAACCCATCCCAAGAAGATAGCCTGCCAGTACCGGAAGTGAAACTTTTTTCATGTAAGAGAGAAAATCGATCTTTTCCATTCCCATCAATGCAACACCTGCGGATGAGCCGATAATTAAGAGACTGCCTCCAGTCCCTGCTGCATAGGCAATCATCATCCAAAGGGGATGATCCGTTGGAAATTGCTCTATGGGAAACATGCCCATAGAGGCGGCAACGAGCGGTACGTTATCTATGATAGCTGAAAGAATTCCTATAAGAGTTGCTAAAACTGGTAAGCTTGTGAAAAATTCTCCGAGCTTAATTGCAAGAGTATGCAACAGCCCTGCTGCATCTAGAGCTCCGACTGAAAACAAAATTCCTAAGAAAAAAAGAACTCCAGAAATATCTATTTTTGTCAAAATATGAGGCATTTGCAAATGCTTTCTTGTTGCATGATTGAAATGAAGCCCGTCGGTGACAAGCCATAGCAAAGATAAGCTCACAAGAGCTCCCATAAAGGGTGGAAGCCCTGTCCACGCCTTGAGGATTGGAACAAAAATCAGCCCTGCCATCCCCAACCAAAAAATGAGGCGCGCACCGGGTTCTTCAGTTTCATCAGAGGCATTTTTAATTCCGCCAATATTGCCGCTCATGGACCATGTGAAATATCCGAGCGGAACTAAAAGTGAAACGACACTGGGCAGAAAAAGAGACTTCATGATGGGAAGCGAAGAGAGCTGTCCTTCAATCCAAAGCATGGTTGTTGTCACATCTCCAATCGGCGACCAAGCTCCACCAGCATTTGCAGCAATCACAACAAGGCAGCAAAAGATAAGCCGGTCTTGTGCGCTAGGAATGATCTTACGCAAAAGAGAGACCATCAAAATGGTCGTGGTCAAATTATCAAGTATCGCTGATAAGAAAAAAGTTACCCAGGAGATGAGCCAAAGCATTTTTCGTTTTGATTTTGTTTGAATTGCATCGGTGATGATTTTAAATCCTTTATGGGAATCAATCACCTCTACGATGGCCATCGCACCAATCAAATAAAAAATAATTTGAGCCACGCTTGAGACATCGATCTTCAGTAAACTCATTGTATGCTGCAGCGTTGTATGGTCCGTTAGAAAAAAGACTGCCCAACAGCAGACTGCCATCAAAATGGCTATTGCTGCTTTATTGAGTTTGATTAAGCTTTCAACGATAATAGCAAGGTAGCCTGCAACAAATATCGACAAAATGAGCGTCGTTTGCATGGGTTCCTTATTTTTTAAGCGATTCCTGCATGTATGATGTCGTGCATCCGAACCAGTCCTACAATTTGGCGGTCTTCTAATACTGGAAGCATCATGATCCAGCGAGTGGGATCTTTTTGCATCATTTTGAGTGCATCCCATGCCATTTCATTAGAATCTGTGGTGATGGCTGTCCGGGTCATGAGATCTTCCAGTTTTTTCTCTAGGACAGAAGGGCCGTGTGATTGAAGCGCGCGTCTTAGGTCTCCATCTGTAAAAATTCCTTGAAACAATCCCTTATCGTCTGTGATGATCACGCACCCTAACCGTTTATCTGAAAATTCTGAAAGAATTTCTTGAAGCACTTTGGAGGGCTTGCAAAGGGGCAGCTTATTCAAGGGAACCATCAGTTCTTTGACTGTAATCGTCGCTTTCTTTCCAATCATTCCGGAAGGGTGGTTCTCTCCATAAGATCCAATCGTAAACCCTTTTTTCTTCATGAGGGCCACTGCTAAAACATCTCCAAAAAGCAGCTGAACCTCTGTAGAAATCGTTGGAGCCAAATCAAAAGGACAAAGCTCTTTCTCAACAGGAAGCAAAATAGATAAGTCGGCCTGGATGGCAAGCCTGCTTTGAAGGTTGGAGACCCATGCCATGATTTTAGCCCCTCTTTTTTGAACATAGGGCATTAAACTGACAAGCTCTTCGGTTTCTCCGCTTTTACTGAGCATGACAACCATATCATCACAAGAAACAATTCCAATATCTCCATGAAGAAAGTTTGTCGCCGGAAGATAAAGCGCCTTTGTCCCAGTTGAAATAAGGGTCATTGCGATTTTCTCTGCAATGATCCCGCTTTTTCCAACCCCCGTAAAAATGAGAAGCCCTTTTGTTTCGGCACAGGCATTCACGATAGATTCTACGCGTGCAGGATCGATCTGTTCAAAATAATAGGCTAGATGGCTTTGTTGTTCTGAAAATAATTTCTTTAGCAATGAATATTCTCCAAAACACCATGATAGGTTATTGGCTTTTTTGCATGAAGAGGATAATGTGTGAAAAAAGGACGTTCTATGAAACATTCAATTACAGTTGCTCGCGGAGACGGCATTGGCCCTGAAATTATGCAAGCTACGCTGCATGTTTTAAAAGAGTCCGGCGCCCAGCTCGAGATCCATGAAGTGGAGATTGGAGAAAAAGTTTATTTGAAAGGGGCTCTGACAGGAATTGAGCCTAAAACTTGGGAAACCATTAAAAACACGGAAGCATTTCTAAAAGCTCCTATCACAACCCCTCAAGGGGGTGGATTCAAAAGTTTAAACGTCACTATCCGAACAACTTTAGGGCTTTACGCCAACATCCGTCCTTGCGTCTCCTACGCTCCTTTTATCGCAACAAAACATCCTAAAATGGATGTCGTCATCGTCCGTGAAAATGAAGAAGATCTTTATGCAGGGATCGAGTACCGACAAACTCCAGACGTCCGAGTGTCGCACAAAATCATCACGCGCCAGGGGTGTGAAAAAATTATTCGATATGCTTTTGAATATGCCCGCCATCACGGCCGCAAAAAAGTCACTGCCTTTACAAAAGATAATATTATGAAATTCTCTGATGGTCTTTTCCATAAGATCTACGATGAGATTTCGAAAGAATATCCTGAAATCACCCCAGAGCATTGGATCGTAGATATTGGCGCTGCAAAACTTGCCACCGTCCCTGAAACTTTTGATGTGATTGTACTTCCGAACCTTTATGGAGACATTCTCTCGGATGTCGCTGCAGAAATCACGGGCTCAGTGGGCCTTGCTCCCTCTGCAAATATCGGCAATATGGGAGCGATGTTCGAGGCAATTCACGGGTCGGCACCCAGAAGAGCCGGACAAAATGTTGCGAACCCATCAGGGCTTTTGCTTGCCTCTGTGATGATGATGGCTTACTTGGGAGAAGCGGAGATTGCCACTCGAATCCATGAAGCGTGGCTTGCCACCATTGAAGAAGGGATTCATACGTATGATATTACTAATGATAAAACAACCAAAAAGACTGTTAGTACGCAAGAGTTTGCACAAGCTGTTGCAAAGAATTTAGGAAATAAACCGAAGGTTTTAAAAGCGCCGATTTATAAGGGAGAGACGAAAATCGTTCCAATTCTCTCTCCGCATGAAACCCAAACAAAACGGGAGCTTGTCGGTGTCGATGTCTTCATCTATTCTAAAGACAAAGCTCTGGACTTTGAGAAAAAAATCACCAAGCTTGCAACAACTTCTTTAAAACTGAAAATGATTTCCAATCGAGGCGCTCGGATTTGGCCGAATGGACATCCAGAAACGTTTTGTATTGAGCAGTGGCGCTGCAGGTTCTTAGCTCAGGATGGAAAACCTGTCCCGCCTCACGATATCTTAAAGCTTCTGGATACCGTAATGGTTTCAGGTTATGACGTGATCAAAACAGAAAATCTTTATACATTTGACGGCCAGCCGGGTTATAGTTCTGCTGAAGGTTAAACAGTGGACATATCAATTCATTGGTTCAGAAATGATTTAAGGGTTCAGGACAATCCTGCTCTTTCGCAGTTGTCTGAGCTAGGACTTCCTGTTGTCTGTCTTTATATTTTAGAGGACGATGAGGTCAAAGCGCAAAATGTATGGCTTCATGCTTCTTTAAAGGCGCTCGAAGCTTCTTTAAAAGAGTTGAAAATCCCTCTCGTCTATGCAAAAGGTTCTTCTCTTAAGGTTTGGAAAGATCTATTAAAACAACACACTATCAGACAAGTTTCGTGGAATGAGTCTTATGAGCCGCAGGGTATTAAAAGAGATCAGCAAGTGGAACAACTTCTCTTATCGCATAAAGTTCCTGTGATTAAGACAAATGGAACTCTTCTTCTTGAGCCGACAGCTTTGACCACGGGTTCAGGAGACTTTTATAAAGTTTTCACTCCTTACTGGAAAACGCACCAAAAGATTTACGAGGCGCCTGAAAGATGTGCAAAAGTTAAAGCAAATACAACTTTTCCGAAAATTCACCTCTCAGAACTTAATAACCTCCAGCTGATGAAAGGGGCCCTTATTTCTCTTTGTGATGAATGGGAGCCTGGAGAAAAAGGAGCGCATAAAAGACTTAAAACATTTGCCGCTCATTCACTTTCCCATTATCAAAAAGAGCGTGATTTTCCAGCAAAGAAGGGTCATTCAGGACTTTCCCCTCATCTACACTTTGGAGAAATCAGTCCTCACAATGTTGTAAAAGAATGTCCATCCGAACCATTTATTCGTGAGCTTGTTTTCCGGGATTTTGCAGCACAGCTTCTTTTTCATCTGCCGCACCTTGATAGCCAGCCAATGAAGCCGCAATTTTCACGGTGGAAATGGGACAATGACCACTCCTATTTCGATGCTTGGAAAAAAGGAAAAACCGGTTATCCCATTGTAGATTCAGGAATGCGAGAGCTGTTTGAAACAGGTTTTATGCATAATCGTGTGCGGATGATTGTCGCTTCGTTTCTTGTAAAAGACCTCAATGTAGCGTGGCAAAAAGGGGCCGATTGGTTTTTAAAGCGTCTTATAGATGCTGACCTTGCTAATAACAGCTTTAATTGGCAATGGAGTGCTGGAACAGGCCCTGATGCACAACCCTTCTTTCGGATTTTTAATCCTGTTTTGCAAAGCCGCAAATTCGACGCAAATGGAGACTATATTAAAAAATGGATCCCTGAACTTGCTGAAGTTTCTCCTAAAACAATCCACGCGCCTTGGGAAGATCCTATGTCTTTGGAATCTGCAGGCGTCAATCTAGGAAAAGATTACCCTTTTCCCATCGTGGATCATGATATTGCAAAAAAAGCAGCTCTAAAAGAATTTCACCGGGTAGCTTAAGCCGTTTCCTTTTTCTCCAGCTGCTCTTTGAGTGCATTTAAGAAACCGCAGCCGTACATTCCATCGATCACACGGTGATCGAACGTGAGAGAAATGTTCATCATCGATCTGGCCGCAAAAGTTTGGTCCTCGAGGACGGCGACTTTTTTGCAAATCGCTCCCATGCCAATAATGGCCACTTCAGGATAGCGGATAATTGGTATGCCGATCATGACTCCCGAAATTCCAAAGTTTGTGAGTGTGATCGTTCCTTCTTGCACCTCAGTTGGCTGCAACTTTCCTGTACGTGCCCGTTGAGACAGATCCGACATCGCTTTTGCAATCTGTGGAATATCGAGCTTTTGTGTGTTTTTAATGACGGGAACCATAATGCCTTGATCCACGCTTACAGCAAGGCCAAGATTGACAAACCGTTTCACAACAATGGTGTCGCCGTCTAAGGAAGAATTAAGATAAGGATACTTTTCTAACGCTTTGACGATTGCCTGAGCGACATATGTGGTGATCGTGAGTTTGGCACCGTGCTTTGCTAAGAATGCTTCTTTTTCACGCTGGATGTAATTGACAATCTCTGTCACATCGACTTCAGTGATTAAAGAGGCATGAGGCGCTTCATAAAATGATCTGACCATGTTATCGGCGATTGCTTTTCGCATGCCGGTCATTTTAATGTGCTCAACATCTCCTTTCGATGCTGCAGGACTCATTGCTGGACAAGGACGGTTGGGTGTTTTTCTTTCGACGTATAGCTCTAAATCCCGTTTGGAAAGTCTTCCTCCTGCGCCTGTTGCAGGAATTTTGGAAAGCTCGTCTAATGAAACGTTGAGTTCCCGTGCCAAACGAAGAAGAGCCGGAGAATAAAAATCTTGCATTTCGCCCTGTCTCTCGCTGGATGCAGGTCCTGATTCTTTTCTTGCATCGACATGAACAGCGGCTATCTTCTCCCCGGCGGCTCCCTTCTCGATGACGGCAAGAGCCTCACCGACTTGAATTTCTTGATCGGGTTTTGCAACAATCTTTGTCAAAACTCCTGCGACAGGAGAAGGAATTTCACTATTGACCTTGTCTGTTGAAACTTCGAGCAGCGGCTCATCCAAATGAATGATATCTCCCTCTTTTTTAAACCATTGAACAACGGTTGCACTGACGATGCTTTCACCGAGCTTAGGAAGTACGACTTGATATTCTGACATGTTGGACCTGTGATTTAATTTGATTGATAAATTGTTTCCAAACTTCCTCGCCGTCTCTGATGGAAAGTTCTAGGGAAACGGCAATAATAGGAAGTGAATTTTCAGGAAGTTTGACAAAATCTTTTTCGGTGCAGACAAGACAATCCGCTTTCGATTTCTGAGCAAGCTCTTCTAGTTCTTGGATTGTAAACGGCGCATGGTCAGGCTTCATAAAAGAGACAGTGATGTGGGCGCCTGCTGCTTGAACTTGTTTTAAAAATCTTTCAGGATTTCCAATGGCACAGAATAGAGCGACTTTTTTTCCCATTAGATCAGCTGTAGTCGTTCTTTCAAAGACCACCTGCGGGGCAGCAAGATCCAAAGGCTTTGTCCCCATGGTGGCTATAAGAGATGCCGAGTTAAGCCTTGAAGGCAAATCACGCAGAAAGCCGCGTGGAAGAAAATACCCATTGCTGTAAGGGGCATCTCCTGACACGACGACGACATCGAAATCTCGGTGCAGTCTTAAATGTTGAAATCCATCGTCCATCAAAAGAATCTCAGCGCCGTTTTCAATCGCCTTTTGCGCGGAAACAACTCGGTCGGAGCCGACCCAGACTTGAACTGTGGGAAGCTTGCGGGCCAGCCACAAAGGCTCATCCCCGACTTGTGCAGCTGTCATGGAAGGTTCGACAAGAATATTTTGATCTTCAGCTTCTGAATGATATCCTCTAGAGAGAATGGCAACTTTATTTTCTTTTGCAAGCTCGCAGGCAAGAAAATGCACAAGAGGCGTTTTCCCCGCGCCGCCTGCAACAATATTTCCGACGCTGACAACAACTGCCGGAACTTTTTTTGGAGACAAAAGACGTAATTTATAAGCGCGGTGCCTAAGTCTTATTCCTGCTTGATAAAGCAAGCTCAAAAGCCAAAGGATTTTTTTGCCCGGCCGGCGCCCCTCTAATATCTCTTTCATCCGGTGTTTAAGAAGCATGGAAAAGTTCTTCCTCAACCATTTCGATGATCATGTGGATAGCAGCCATTTGAACTTCTTGAACACGATCTGAATAAGAAAATCCGCTGACAATCCATTCTAAATCGGCCATTCCTTTGAGCTTTCCACCGGTTTTCCCAAGAAAAGCAATGACGGCCAAACCTTTTTCTCGCGCCATTTCTGCAGCTTTGATGAGGTTAGGAGAGTTTCCACTTGTTGTAAGAAGAACCAGTACATCTCCTTTCTTTCCCAACGCTTCAACGGCTCTAGAAAAAACATGATCATATCCTAAATCATTGCCGACGCAGCTCATATGCCCTGGGTCCGATAAAGCAATCGCAGGAAGCGCCGGACGCTTATTTCGGTAAAGGCCAGTGAGCTCTTCTGCAAAATGCATCGCATCGCAAAGACTGCCGCCGTTACCTGCGACTAAAATTTTTCCTTCACTTTTAAAACAATTGGCAATCATCAACGATGATGTTTCGATAAATTTTAATACTTCGGGAGTTTTAAGAAGCTGGGCCGCACGGATGACATCTTCTACAGAGTCTAAAATCTTTTGTTGTTTTTCTTTGAGTAGCATATG
>JAGOLG010000066.1 GCA_017994195.1 Rhabdochlamydiaceae bacterium | reverse complement strand
TAAAAGACAAGGCAGTGTCTGGTTTTTTAAGAAGTAAAAAACCCTTAAATCGTCAAGCCCTGCAATATGGTCGTAGTGGCCGTGGGTCAAGACAACTCCATCCAACCGGTCGATCCCAAACCTAAGCGCCTGCTCTCGAAAATCAGGCCCTGCGTCAAATAAAAGCTGTTTTCCATCGACCCTTAAAAGACCGCTAGGCCTCAGCCGATGATTGCGCCGATCTTGCGATAAACAAACCCTGCACTTGCATGTCACAACCGGTGTTCCCATGGACGATCCGGTTCCTAAAAATAAAAAAGTTCCTTTCATGGCAGGTTCAATGCTCCCGAACCCAACTCTTGCGGCTGGGCAAAAGCTCTACCCGATTTTTGAGTGATGGCATCTCCGCTTCCTTCTCTGGTGGGGGGGGAATAAAAAATTTTGAAGCCCCCTCAAGCCGAGACTCCAGAAGTTGAGAGACGGTACGCTGTTTCAAGGACGGTTGCTTCATCCTATGGATCGTAATGAATAATTTTATTTACCACAAGATAGATCAATAAACTATTTAATGTTAATAATATTAAATTTTTAATTTATTGTAATTACAGATAGTTTATATTTTAATATAAAACAATCGCTTTTATTTGTAAAATAATTATGAAAACAAAAAAAGGATTTCCTATGTCTCTTGAACTAAAATTTAGCCCTGTAAAAACTCCTGAGAACATCCCTTCTACCCCCCAAAAAAATGAAAAAACTCAAGAGGGTCAAGGTCTACAAGAGATCGTGGAGAAAGTTTCATACGTAAGAACACAAATACGAGAAGACCTGTTTGCTGACATTGATGAAGACATACATCCTCATCCTACAAGCGAAGATTCTGGAAAAAGGCAAAGGATTACAGAATTTGCGATCCCTCTGGCAATTCCTAAGCCCTTCTTTCTGCCAAAGCCTGTTTTCGGCAAACTTGAGCGTGATGTAACACCACTGATTGCTCCCAAAATACCCACGCCTACTTTATCAGGTGAAAGGCGATCTGATTTTAAATGGGTAACCCCTCCTACGCCTAAGAAAGCTACTCCCCTTAATAGAAAGTCTGATTTTGAAAAATTACACGATCTCCTTAGAACTGGAGGATTCAGGTACCAAGGCAAGCCAGTTAAAGAGACGATCGGCAAAGGAACCTACTGCACGGTCTATGGATTTGGTGATGATTCTAACTTAGTTCTAAAAGCGTTTCATGGAAAAAAAACAGGATTTAATAAAAATGTTTTAATGGAGTGCATTAAGACTGCTGCTCAAAACTACGATGACGTTCGCAATAAATTGGGACTTCCTGTGGCAGTCATTCACAACATTGAGACTATTTCCACAGATCTCTTCGTTATCCAAGAAAGAATGAGTGTTGATATTGACCCTCTCAATCCGGATCAGATGAAACAGATTAATCAATTTTTTGTAAAATCGATCGAAAATGATATCGTGATCGATCTTCAGCCCGGAAATCTTAAACTGAAAGATGGCATTGTTGTTTTAATCGATTTTATTGAAGATCCTGACCATACAGTCGAATCGATGATCCCTTTCATTTGCAAAGCTTGGTACGGGCATTTCAGAAAGAGCGGCCTCTCAAAAGAACAAGCCCTTGATCTGCTCACTCAGCTGACAGATGGCGCAAGCAATACCTATCCTTATGTCAACAGAGAGTGGCTCGAAAAAATTATTCGATAGGCAGCTTGGATCCCATCAGCGCATGATAAAGCAGCCCTCGCGACCCGAGGGCTGTGATGACATAGTGGTGCGGCCCGATTTGCTGTACAATGGGAAAATAGTGAGCAGGATTCGTGACACGAATACCGGCCCTGCAATCTTTCACAGGAAGCGTTGGTTTTAAAAGAGCTATAGCCTTCTCTTGATCCGGAATTTCATCTATTACGTCTCGCTCATACGTTGCACCCACATGGCACTGCAAACGATTTTCCGTTAGCGCGGTGTAGACTTTTGAAGAAATGCTCCTCTCTAAAGGTTTTTCTAGAGCGCAGGTGAGAATTTGACCTTTTACAAAATTGATTTTCAGGCTGTCTTTTTCTTTAAAAAAGCGAAGTCCTGCGCCTACTGCTAAAACAATCAAGTCATATCCTTGCAACTCTGCAAGGTTAGCAATTTTTTGAATTTTAAGTTCCACCCCTCTTTTCTCGCAGATTTTCCAAAGACCTTTCAAATACAGAGATGGAAAAACCGTCATTCCTGAAGTAATGAGAAACTTTTCAGAAGCAAGTTCAATCACATCGGGCCCCGGCTTCAGAATGGGCCCCAAACGCAGAATTCCATTTCTATCGGCTACTTTTTCTCCCAGCGCATCTTCTGCTTCATCGATCAGCTGTTTAGAAAGCCTCATCCCTTCTTCGGCATGCCAGCTCAGCCTTCCCTTTTCTCCCGGATAAGGATGCATAAGGCCCGACGAAATCCCCGATGCCCCGCCCCCAATCCCTTTTTCATCAAAAAGAGTCACCTCATATTTTTTCGACAGAAAATAGACGGCAGACAGCCCCGCAAAGCCGGCGCCGATGACTGCTGCTTTTTTCATGATTTTTTTTGTCGCTGCAAGATGATGAAACTTTCAGATGCAAAATTGAAGAAGAAGACAACAACAGGGGACAAAAGGACTGCAAAAGGGACCATGATCGTGAACCACTGAAGACCGATTGCCCAGGTTCTTTCTGTAACAAAATAGGTCATGCCGGTCAGAGTCGCCGACAAAACGAGAAATCCGACAACCAAGATGAGGGGAAGAAGCCCCAACAATAGAAGCATCGCATGAAGAAAAGGCTCTCTTCCGACCCGTTTGAGGACATCTTCTGCCAACTCCCAACTCATTGTTGATTTAAGAGCGACGACAGGCGACAGAAAAAAAACAAGAGCGAGCGCAATCGCAATTAAAACAAGCGATCCTGCAATGAGAAGAAAAGGGCCGAATGATAAAAAGCCGCCTAAAATTTCTCCCGTGGCAGGAATGTTTTTAAGAAGGTAGAAAATTCCTAAAATGAACCAGAGCACTAAATATGCCGTGAGTATCGGAACAATGAGCGATCCGATGCTTGCCATCAGCCTCCAGGAGGCCTTAAGCGTTTTGTTCATCGACAGAGGCTTATGCTTCACCTCATCATGGTAAAGTCTAATGAGAGGAACTGCGGCTGCTAAAAAAAGAGCCATGCATAAAAATCCCGGAATAAAGGCCAGGCTAGAACGGATCCAAGGGTTGGATCCTACCCAAAGCGTGTGGCTTAATACCACAATGATCCCGCAAAGCACGAGAACCGGAAGAATAAAAAAGATCTTCTTTCTCTTTAAGCTAAAAAAAAGGGCTCGATTAAATGCTTGCTCAAGATCTTTCCACATAAAAATAGACTATACCATAACAGGCAAAAAACAGAAATAAACTATCACTTGCCCCAGCTAGGCCGATCAAAACTGCGTTTTGGATCTCCAGGTCTTGGATCTTCTGGGAAGGTGAATGTGTAGCATTCCAAACCTATAAGGGAAAAATTAATCTTCTCCTTCACGATTTCGATCGATTTGATATTTTCCGGCTTAGGAAGTTCATTTAGGATATTCGTAAGATTCAAAACGACGCTATATTCCCCTTCAGCCGATCCATCATAAACATAACCAAGCTTCCCTATCCCATACAATGTGAGAAACTTCACATTCTTTTTATATACTTCATCGGTCTTACTATCATCGTGTTGAAGTTCGATTGGAATATCCCAAGAACCTTTTGAACCAAGTTGGAGCCGGTCCATTGCCATTATTTCAGCTACCTGCGTCAACAAGCGCGTAACACTTTCGAAATTGATATGAACACAACGATTTTCTAACTGAAGAGGAATACTATACGTGCTCGGCAATTCCTTCATTTTATCTAATATAAATACAGCCAAATGTGGCTCATCAGAGTTGAATACAAAAGGTTCTTTACTTAACTCGACTCTGTCTATGATATCAAGATTCACTCCATTTCTATACCTTGCGTAGCCAAAGCAAATGCATGGTTCTTCTGGATCAAAGCTCAGTAAATTCTCGAGCACTTTCGAGAAATCTGGATTTGTAACAACGGTTGTCAAACGAAATGGGCTAGACTTTGCGATAAGTGTGTTAAGATAAATCTCAGCGATTTGTTTTTGTTTGGGTGTGTAAGTTTCGCAAGGAATCGGCAGTGGAGTCACGCCTAAAACGTACTTAAACTGTAATTCTGCTCCATTTTGAAACGTAATAGTTTCGCTTTTGTTTCCAGGCCAACACAGAGTCACTCGACTCACTTTAGAACCTTCTATTCTTATTGCTAAACTTGTCATGTTGGCAAAGGACCTCTTTTCATTTTCCTCAATGCCTAACCTAACAAGGATATCCACACAGCGGTTTTTATTGACGAGCACTTCTGTTTGGCGCTGGTGTCTTGCACCTATGACAATTTTTACAGACTCACTCTCAGAAACACCTTCTGGCAAAATCCACTCTTCCGCAGTACCTATCTGGATACCAACCACAGCCTTAGGATCCATCAACCTTTTACAAGCTCTCACATCGCTGATGCGATCACTTAAGAGGAGCTTGTGGATATGTTCTGCAAGACCTGGGATTTGTATGTCTCTCCAGACAATCTCATTACGCTTAAGTTGCTGGGTGATATTGTTTGCCTCTCTAGCTTCTTCCGAAATAACTTTTGAAGTAGTACGCGTGAGAATATAGAGGGACACGCCGCTGGCTAAAATACCCAAACCGGCGGGTAGTAGTCGAGAATATTCCAAAAGCGACCGCTTAGCAACCGAGCAAACAATTCCTCCAACAGCTAATGATCCCATAATCTTCCAAGATGTTTGAGAAGAGATGAAAGAATTAATCGTATTAAATTTGATACTCATGAAAAAGCTCCCTGTAGACAAACAAAATTAATTTTGTCTAAGCAAGCTTATCGAATCGAGCAATTTTAATACTACACAGAAGGTCCGCTATAAAGATACTTGGGCCGGACAATCGGCGTTCCTTTCCCGCCGCGCGCTTCAACCCGTTCGTAGACAATTTGCCTAGCGATGCCAACGATTCTTGAAAGACCAAAAAGCACGGTGAAATACTGCGGATAATCAAATCCTGAAGCAGCAAGTAAAGTTCCTGAAACGGCATCGACATTGGGATGCGGATCGGAAATTTTTGGATTTTCAGAAAGAACTTTAGCACCCTCCGATCGTAAAAGAAGACCCACTTTGACTAAAGGATGACCCGAGAAATGGGCCTTTAAATAGTTGTAAAGAACGGTTGCACGTGGATCTTCAACACGCAGAACCGCATGTCCAAAGCCGAAAACGAGCTTATTATTTTTCAAACGATCCCTAATGAGCTTTTCGACCTGGGCAGCCGTCGCATTTTCACCGACTTCTTTGAGCACATCTTCGACAAATTCAAGACAATCTTGATTGGCTCTTCCATGCCGCGGACCTGCAAGCGCGCACATCGCTGACGCAATAGAGCCGTACATATCCTCTAAGCCTGAAGCGACTGCTTTCCCGACAAAGGTCGATAGATTGCCTCCGCCATGATCATAGTGTAAAACGTTAAAAAGTTTAAACGCCTCGGCAAGATGGCTATGATTTTTTCCGGGGACATTCAGCATCGCTGTGAAATTTTCCATGTAGCCCAATGATGGATTGGAAGAAGGCGTCGGTCCCCAACTTGCATGATGATTAATCACTAAAGCCGCGATATGAGGGATTTTAGCGATCAGCCTTTCACAATCCTTTCTGTAATCCCCTTCACTTTCAAGCATTCCAACAATGAGAAGAGCGGCTGTAAACAGCTTCGTCGGATGTCCCTTATGCGGCAGCTTTGAGATGGCTAAGATAGTCTCTTTCTGAAGACTTGCATGGACATTCAACTTAGAAAAATAGTCCTTCACTTCGGGGGCCGTTCCTTCTTTTCCGTGCATGAGAAGATAAATCACAGCTTCAGGATTTTTAGAGGCAAGTTCTATAATGGGACGGCCCATGTATGAAAGACCTTTCATAGGATCGACGGTCGATGTCGGACAGTAGCCGACTGGAAATCCCCTAAGTCCTGTCTCTAGCTTATCTTTGGTGATTTGAAATAAAACTTCTTCTGTCATAGGAGTTTTTCCACCATCGATTTTTCTTCTAAAAGTTCTTTCTCTGTCAGGTGGATTTTTTGTTTTAAAAACTCATCCCACTTAAGGTTCTTGACGATTTCAATCGACCCTTTTCCATCTGACCGGCATGGGAAAGAGAAAATAAGCCCCGGCGCAATCCCATAGGAATTACCATCTGACTTAAGTCCCATTGAAAACCACTCGCCTACAGGAGTTGGATAGAGAAGCGATTTCATACCGTCTAGCGCGGCTTGTGCCGCTGATGCTGCAGACGATTTTCCACGAGCCGCAATAACAACTGCCCCTCTTTTCTGCACATCTGAGATAAAAGCTCCTTCAAGCCATTTGCGATCTTGAATCACGTCTAAGACAGGTTTTTTGCGAATTTGGGCATTAAGAAAATCAGGCACCTGGGTTGAAGAGTGATTTCCCCAAATGGCCAAATGACTCACATCTGAAACATTGACACCGGCTTTATGAGCCAGCATGGCGGCTCCTCGATTTTGATCAAGCCTCGTCATCGAATAAAAAT
Source organism: Rhabdochlamydiaceae bacterium (assembly GCA_017994195.1). GTDB lineage: Bacteria > Chlamydiota > Chlamydiia > Chlamydiales > Rhabdochlamydiaceae > PALSA-1444. Next base: position 3,443 of record JAGOLG010000066.1, on the reverse strand, counting down.
GGTGTTTCCCGGCATGTTTTTGAGCAATGAGACAGTTGGTATTACAGGGGTTTCCGACCACCAAAATCGTGGCACCGTCTGCAGCAACAGCCCCTAGCGCTTTTCCCTGTTCGACAAAGATATGGCCGTTTTCACTTAAAAGGTCCTTCCGTTCCATCCCAGGACCTCTCGGTTTTGACCCCACCAGAAAGACCGTGTCGACATCTTCAAAAACCACATGGGGGTCGCTCCCAATACGGACCTCTTTAAGGAGAGGGAAGGCGCAGTCTTCAAGCTCCATCACCACACCCTTTAAACCCTCCATCATTGGAGGAACCTCTAAAAGGTGGAGTGCAATCCCCTGCTCCGGGCCAAAAAGCTCCCCTGCAGCGAGTCTAAACAGCAAGCTATAGGCAATCTGACCTGCAGCTCCAGTTACAGCTATCCTTCTGATTTTCAAAGACATAAGAATACACGTGCCTTGCTATTTTCCGCTTATTCGGCATTGTATTAAGAGTCTTTAAATATATCAATTTAAACTTTTAATTTAACGCTATTTTAGTGTAAAATAAGTACTATTATGACAAGCTTATTTACAAATACTACAACTTATAAAGAGCCTACTTATCACCTTCATTTATCGCCTATGGATGCTCCTCAAGCCCTTGGCCATAAAAGAGTTGCTCAAGAAGCACGGCCTTATGCAAGCCTTGATAAACTCGTAGATGAAGTGATGCAAAAGAGATTTGGAGACAAGAAGTTCTCCCCCAAAGCCGCAAAACAGATGCGAGCAGAGATCGCTCATAGTTTAAGCAACAGGCCTGACCAAAAATGCTCCATGAAAATCCAGCTTCCCCTAGCTCGAGCTCAAGGACTTATTGCTACCATTGTAGAGCGTCTAAAAAAATTAGCACCAGATTCTACAGTTGATTTAACCCCTATTGCTGAACTGGCTTTTGAGGAAGAAAACTTTGGATGGATTTTAGAGATAAAACTCAGATCCCTTTTCCCAAAAAATCCTGAATTGCGAAGTAACTTATTTGAAGAAGTCCGTAAATGTCGTGATGAACTCAGCCGCCTGACGGAAGCAACCATGAAATTCTACCGTCCTTCTCAGCCGTTGAATGGACTCTCTTACATGGATCATGAAGGCAAACCTGTTGTCGTTTCTCAAACCATTGCCTCTTCTTTTGATAAATCAAATCCCAATGTTCAAAACTGCCGCCTTAATCTCGATAGTAATGGACATGTGATCTATTCCACTGGACGCCTTGAAACTGAAGAAAAAGCTTATCAAGCCCTTTTTAATTTGATCTACCAAACCTTGGTTTCAGGCCAGACAGATAGTTTGACCAAGCAACCGGATGGAAGCTACCTTTATCCTGTTGTCATTGAAAATTTAATCGGCTCTTCTCCCTTTGCAAAAAAAGAAAGAGAATACCTTTTAGCAGAAGATGAAGTTTTAAAATCTCTCTCTGGAAAAAAGCTTCAGCTCATTCTCCCTTCAGGACAAACAGTGACCGTTGAGCCTTTACTCATGCATTTTTCTACACAAGCCAACTACAATTCGTTTTTTGGTCAAAGCCATCGCTGGACCTGTACGGGCTCCGACGTCGGAGAACGCATCACCGATGAAGGAACACAGGCACTTATCAGTTATTACCAGTCGCTCGGGCAAGAAAATCCAGCTGTTGAACATTGCCTCAAAAAATTAAAATCGTGCCCCAAATTAGAAGACCGTCTGATGCTTCGCGCTTTTATTTGCGAGATGCTCAATATCCCCTACCATGTTCACTGTAAAAGCAGTAAAGACCGAACAGCAGGTGTTGTAGCTATTAAAAAAGCGCTTCATCAATGGCTCCGCATTGAAAATTGGAAAGCTGTTAAGGAAATACCCGATCCAGTAGAGCTGTTCAACAATCCTGTTTTTAGAGAATACTCAGAAGCCGCCTTATTTGAAAACCTTCCGCTAACGGATCAAGGAGTTGGGTTTTCTGGAGTTCTCGATGGAAGACTTCATACGCAAGATCGCGGATTTAGTTTTCAAAAATCACTCATTGAACACTCTTTACCCACACGTATTCTTTCTACACGCCACCTTCATAAAGCCACCCTTGTAGAACGCGTCATGTATACAGCAGCAATGTCGCTTGCATCCTTAGTCGCTACGACACTTTATGTGGCGGCAACTCCTATCGTGCTCGCAGGTCTGCGTTATAAGTTTAAAAAAGACTACTTGGAAGTGTATAAATATCTATTTCTTAATCTTGTCACACTGCCGATTTTATCAGGAATGAGACGCTATTGGATCGATCGAAATTCAAAGACCTTGCAAGAGCGGCGCCTCTTATTAGACAAAACACCTAAACGAAAAGTATATACTCCGAACACTCGGAAAATGTGAATTTGGAAGATGCCAAAGCACCGGGATTGAGCGATCTTCTAAGTCACATTTTCAGAGTGTTCGGAGTATAGATTGCGGTCACCAAGATTTGAACTTGGGACCTCGACATTATCAGTGTCGCGCTCTAACCAACTGAGCTATGACCGCAAAAGATGTTTGGAGGTTAGGAGATTCGAACTCCTGGCCTTCTGAATGCAAATCAGACGCTCTACCAACTGAGCTAAACCCCCAAAAGACAAGCCATAACGATAAGCTAGAAAACCGTTTTCTCGCAATCTTTTTCCTTGAACTGAAAGAAGTAAAGAAATTATTGCTTCAGAAAAGGAGATCTTTCATGAGTTTACACAAGTTATCTAAGATAATAGGATTTATTTTTATTATTATTGGAATTTTAGGTTTTATCCCAGGGATAACCGAAGAGGGTCTTCTATTCGGAGTGTTTGAAGTCAACGCGCAGCATAATTTTATCTATCTTTTAACAGGCTTTATCGCTCTTATTATGAGCCGAAAAAATCAAAAAATTACGAGATATTTCTTTCAAATTGCAGGGGTGGTCTATTTAGGCATTGCTCTCCTAGGTTTTGGCCATGGAGATCAGCCTATTTTAGGAACGATTGCCAACAACCCGGCCGACAGCTGGTTCAATCTAATTGTAAGCATCGTGATGCTGTATATCGGCTTTTTATATCGAAACCATCGCGCTAAATAATAATAATTATTATAGTTAAGGAATGAAAATCCGGCGCAGCAATGAGAGGGGTCATTTTACCCATGACTGGCTCGATACTTATCATACGTTTTCTTTTGGGGAGTACGACGACCCAAGGTACCGCGAATTTTCGGTACTTCGCGTTATTAATGAAGACCGAATCCTCCCCGGTGAAGGGTTTGGGATGCATGGACATTCCAACATGGAAATCATCACCTACATTATCTCCGGCTCTTTAAAACACGCTGATAACCTGGGCCATACCTCTATTTTGAATGAAGGCGAGGTCCAAAGGATGACAGCCGGAAAAGGGATTCGGCATGGGGAGTGGAACGCTTCTAATACCGATAC
>JAGOLG010000125.1 GCA_017994195.1 Rhabdochlamydiaceae bacterium | reverse complement strand
ATGTTGAGATTGCGAGCAAAGGATCAAATTCCAATTGAAGTGCTGCAGCTTGAAGAAGAAGCTCTTCTTTTTGAAGCGGCATCTTATCTGCCAGCATCAAATAAAGAGGGGCAGCATCCTTTGGCTCTTTTAGTTCTCGATGAATTTCGGCTAAAGGAAGAAGAACTTTGTCTTGATAAGGTGTCTTGTATAAAACAAGAAGTAGAGGCTTTGCTCTTGAAGCCAGCTCTTTTTGGCCTTCCCCATCCGTCGTCTCTCGCATTTTCCTGAAAAGAGAGTCTGCCAAAATAAACTGCAGCTCTTCCCTGTAATCAAGTTTTTCTTCTTCTTGAAGCACCGGCGTTAGGGTTTGAATTACTTCGTCGTATTTTCCAGCTAGATATAGACACTGCGCTTTGCGGCTGACCGTCTTTTCAATTACAGCCGGATCAGAAATTTTATTGTAGGTTGCCAAGGCATTGGCATAGTCGCTTTCTTTATAGAGAATGTCTCCCATAAGCGCATAGAGATTATTATGGATATTCGATGTTTCATGTGATGCTAAAAAATCAATGATCTGCTTTTTTACCAAAACAAAATCTTGGTCTTTCCAAAACTCTGTAACTCTTCTTAAGAAAAATGCTTCCTGAGGAGTCAATTTCTCCTGCGGAACCATGATTGCTTGCGTTGCAAATAAAACACAGCATGCTGATAGAATCCAAGATTTCATAAAACTCCTAACCTAAATAATATATTTCTATATTGAACCGACAAACCCTTTTTTTGTCCTTAAAAATTGATCGTAGAGCTTTTTTTTACAGCTTTCTGGCGCTCAATTGCTGCTTTCCATTATATTTCTGGAAAGGAGTTTCTATGCTGGGTATTCAATTGATGCTTGTCGCGGGTGTTTTCGTTGCGCTCTCCAATTATCTCATGAGAAAAAGTATCGATGCTGGAGGAACCACTAAAGGCTTTTTGATGGTTCAGCTGTTCATTGTCTTTATCGTTGCGATCCTTCTCAACCCAGTGCGCATGGGAAACTATCAGTGGAGCGGCTGCATGTCGGTTTTTGGAATCGCTGCAGGTGTTATTCTTGCGCTTATGATGGCATCGCTTGGCCGCGCGCTTGAAACAGGACCGCCGGGCCTGACCTTTGCTGTTCTTAATTCATCAACCGTTATGCCGTCGATTGTTATGGTTCTGGTTTTTGGAGCTGCATTTGGATACCACTATACACTTTGGAACGGTATCGGATCTCTTTTGGTAGTCTTAGGCCTTTTTTGGGCCGGCTGGCAAAACTCGAAATCGGAACAAAAAACAGTCTGGCTCTCTTTTGCCTCAGCAGCATTTTTTCTCCATATTCTCTTTCTAGTTTTTTTAAGCTGGAAAGCTCTTTTCATGAATTATCCGGGAGAAAATGGATTGTTTCTTTCATTCGATATGGATGATGCTAAAAATCAATGGTTCATGCCCATGATCTTTTTAGCTGCATTTTTAATCCAGGCTCTCATTTATGTGATCAACGAAAAAAGATGGCTCAAAAAAGGCGAAGTCCTCTATGGAATCTTAGGAGGCATCGCCAATGGCGTCGGCACTTTTTTCATGATTCGTGCAACAGAGGTGTCGACTTCTTTTGAGCATGCCATGATCTATCCCATTTTCTCAGTATCGATAATCGTCCTTTGCAATCTATGGGGACAGTGGCTTTATCGTGAAAAAGTCCATTGGGTTGCAACAGCAGTCTGCCTTTTAGGAATCGCTATTGGAACCATTAATTGGAGTGGGTTTTAAACGTCTAAAAGTTCTGCATTGTAGTATGAATCGTAATGCTGAATGAGGTCTTCAGCTTTGGGGTCTTTTCGGCCCTGAAGTTCATGGTATAAATGAAGTCCTTGTGCAATATGGCCCAGCTCAAAATAAAGCTTTCCAAGCAGATAATGAATGTCTCTATCTTGCGGTCTTAAAGAAAGAAGCGCTTCGTAGGTTTTTCTTTCCTCCTGCTTCAGTCCTAAGTCTCGATAAACTTTTGCAATTTGATTTAAAGACCATGTATCATTTGGAGCATAATTTAAGACAACTTTTAGCTCTTCAGCAGCTGACTTTGCCGCTTTCTCAAATCGGTCTTTCATTTCTAAAGATTCATACTGTTTTTCGATAAAAGATTGAAAAGCTGAAGACTCCACTGGCTTTTGATAAATACGATAAAGTGCGATATAAGAAGCCGCAAGAGTTTTATGGAGCTCTAAATCGGTGGGATAAAGCTTGACCCAGTCAAAAATTTTTCGCAAAGCGTGAAGATGCAAAGTCTCTTTCATCCAATGCACATCTTCCCAGTGGCACCAAACGCTAAATTTTTCAACGAGCGGAGAGAGCGTCTGAAAAATGGAAGGCAGCGAATAATATTGAGACTCTTGCCCTTCAAGCTTTTGAAGAAGATCATAGATGGGATGAAGCCTTTCTACAGACCATCCTGCTTCTTGGAAGGAGGACTCTAAAGTTGCCAATAAAAACTTGTTGCGTAGAGCAATAAATTGCTGTGGCTTTTTCGTTTGAAAGTAAAAACGGAGAACAAAATAAGTAAAGGCTGTCAGAAAGGTCAACGACACTACAATAGCAAAGGACAAATCTTTTGCAAGAAAGGGCGAAAAAATTAAAATAGCAAGAAGCTCTAGTACAAACACAGAAAAAAATAGAGCATGGAATAGAGCATATCTTCTTGTAAGCAGTTGAAATTCTTTAAGTGTTTGATCGGCCAGGCCCATGTGAAATCCTTTTCACATGATCATGGGTTTTCTTCAGTGAAATTGTCAATAGGTTATGACTCATT
>JAGOLG010000065.1 GCA_017994195.1 Rhabdochlamydiaceae bacterium | reverse complement strand
CTTGCCTGTCACATTCGGACGGCATGAAGCGCCCGCAACTCCTCCCGGGACATTTGAGGAAGAAGCGCTCACTCCTATGCGCAAAACGATTGCAGCAAGACTTCAAGCTTCTAAAACATATATCCCACACTTTTACACGACCATGGTTGTGCGGGCTGAAAAGCTTTTGGATGTGCGCGAGCAGCTTAAGCAGCTAGGACTTCGTGTCTCTGTCAACGATCTTATTGTTCGAGCAGCAGCCCTTTCTCTACGAGAGCACCCTGAAATTAATAGCGGCTTTGATAGCGAGCAGCAAAAGATTATTCGGTATAAAACCATCGATATCTCTGTTGCAGTGACAATCCCTGACGGGCTCATCACGCCCATTGTGCGTCATGCTGATTACAAAAATGTCGGAGAAATTTCTCAAGAAGTCAAAATGCTGGCTCACAAAGCTAAAGAAGGAAAACTTGCCCGCGAAGAATATGTCGGCGGCTCGTTTACCATCTCTAACTTAGGAATGTATGGCGTTTCTGATTTCGTTGCAGTGATCAACCCACCCCAGGCAGCTATTTTGGCCGTCGGAGCGATCTTAGATCAGCCTGTTGTTCAAGACGGGATTGTAGTCCCAGGAAAAGTCATGGCGCTCACATTATCCGGCGATCACCGGGTAATTGACGGTGTTGCAGCCTCGCTATTTCTAAAAACCCTTAAACGGTTTTTAGAACAGCCTGCCGGCTTGTTGTTATAGATCATCATTACTATTTGAGACCTTCAAGCCTTTGTTTTAGTTAGAAAACTAAGGCTATAAATTCTTTTACTTTTAAAGGTGTCTTAGGTGACACTTTCCCGTTTTTGAATTGCACCATTAATCTTTTTAAATTTCGAATTCCTAGCACAACTTAAGAAAGATTCATACTACCAACTAAATTACTAATAATTAGTTGATATATAGTAAATAATTTATATGTTCATCGAAAAATTTAGGTTGATATAAAAAAGTCATTGTTCGAACATTTAGGTGTTTAACAAAAATTTTATCTTACGAGGTTATATGTCATTCAATACGATACAAGGGCTCAAATTCAAACAAACTGATACCGATGGATCTGCAGCGTATGTGGATAAAAAAAAGCAGAAAGTAACAGAGGGTGGAGAAAAAGATAACTTAAAGAATAATGAAGCTGTGAAAGAGGCATCAAAAGGGAAGCTTCATATTCAAACAGAAGAAACACCCTCATTGAAAAGCAAGCTAGTAACAAGCACTTCGACTGATGTAAAAAAAGAAGATGACTCTATACACGCAAGTAAAAAACAATTCGCAAAATCTAGAGATGATAAAAGAATTGAAAAAAATATTATGGAAGGGCCAGGTCCATCTGAAGATGATTTAAGGCGCACTATTAGAAATGTTGTAGATGAACATAAATCCTTGAATAAACGAACCGCTGATCAAAGTCGTACTTTTGTTAATAGACCTGTAGAGTCAAGAACAAGCTTTAACCCCGAACAAAGAACAGATTTTACATTTACAATCTCAAGTCCAGCTCACATGCCTTTTTTAAAATATTTTAGAGAAGGTTCGAAAACAGCAGAATGCCGTATTGATGGACCCGGATTCAGAAATTTAGAAGTTGGTAAAACTATTTGGTTTCATAATAGGTTTGATGGGATAGTTTGTAGAATTACATTTATACATCGCTATAAAGGTTTTGAAGAAATGCTTAATGCAGAGGGGATAGATAACTTATTGCCCCAACTCAAGCAGGTACATCCAAGCAGAAAAATGGAAGATGCCTTAAAAGTTTATCGTGGCTTTCCTGGTTCTCACAGAGTAGCAACTTTAGGTGCAATCGCAATCGGTGTGAAATGGATTGCTGACAAGCGACCTTCAGGAAGAAATTAAATAATTTTTAACAAGATAGAATATTATATGAAATACGTTTTTTATGCATTTATGTTAGCATTTCTTCATTTACACGCAGAGCTTTACTACCCTAGTAAAACGTTTTCTGAGCAAGCTAACGTCAATAACAGGCAACTTTTTGATAGTTATGAAAAAATAGGTCTTGAAAACTTTTGGGCTAAAGAAGCTGAACAACTTCCATGGTTTAAAAAATGGGATACTATTCTAAGCTGGAATCCTCCTCATGCAAAATGGTTTGAAGGAGGCCTTATTAATGCTTCGTATGTCTGCTTAGATCACAACATCCATCAAAATAAAGGTGATAAAATTGCCTTGCTCTGGGAGGGGGAAGACTATGAAACAAGAACTCTTACTTATCAGCAACTTTTAGATGAGGTTTGCCGTTGCGCTAATTTGTTAAAGTCTTTAGGAGTTAACAAGGGCGATAGAGTCACCATCTATATGCCCATCATGCCTGAAACAATCGTATCGATGCTTGCTTGTGCAAGAATTGGGGCCCCACATCTATTGATATTCGGTGGAGTAGGGGCAGGTGGTATCAGAGATCGTCTGATAGATTCTCAGTCAAAGCTTGTCATCACTGTTGATGGTGGTTTTAGAAGAGGGAAAGTACTTCCTTATAAAGATCTGGTTGATGAGGCTGTAAATGGTTTGGATTTTGTTCAAAAAACCTTAGTATTTAATAGAGCAAATAATCCCATTTCTTGGGACAAAAACAGAGATGTTTCTTTCAGCGAAAAAATAAAAGGATGTTCTTCCTTTTGCAAACCTGAGCCTATGAATTCTGAAGATATGTTATTTCTCTTATATACTTCAGGAAGTACTGGCAAACCAAAAGGTATCTTACATACAACAGGTGGATATTTAGTCGGAGTTCATAGTACCTATAAATGGGTTTTTGACATAAAAGATAAAGACATTTACTGGTGCACAGCCGATATGGGATGGATCACTGGAAACAGCTATTCTGTATACGGTCCTCTTTCAAATGGGGCAACCCAAGTTATTTATGAAGGCGCGCCTGATTTTCCTAATAGAGGTAGAGTCTGGGATATCATTCAAAAATATAAGGTTTCTATCTTCTATACAGCTCCAACATTAATACGTACTTTTATGAAATGGGGCGATGAGTGGATCAATAAACACGACGTTTCTTCTTTGAGATTATTAGGTTCTATTGGAGAACCCATAAATCCAGATGTATGGGAATGGTATTTTAAAGTTGTTGGATCTAGCAAGACGCCGATTGTAGACACATGGTTTCAAACAGAAACAGGTGCCTTTGTGATTGCTCCTCTTCCAGGATACACTCCCTTAATACCTGGCTCCGTTACTCAAGCACTTCCTGGATACCAAGTGGGCGTACTAAATGAAGATGGAGAAAATGTAAAAAAGGGTTTTTTAGCTATTACAAAACCATTTCCTTCGATGCTAAGAGGAATTTATGGTGATGAAGCGCGTTTTAAAAAGACTTACTGGAACCACTGGGACGGTAAATACTACTTCACAGGAGATGGTGCAACTTTAGATGATGATGGCTATTTCTGGGTTTATGGCCGGATAGACGATGTAATCAAGACTTCTGGACATCGTGTAGGTTCAGCCGAGCTTGAAAATACAACTCTTGAATATTTTCAAGTAGCTGAAGCAGCGGCAGTGGGCATTCCACACCCTTTAAAAGGAGATGAAATCTATCTGTTTGTCGTTCTGAAAAACAAATACTTGCAATCGATGGAGGCTGTCAACAACATAAACGATTTGATTGTTAAAAATATAGGCTCCTATGCAAGGCCTGGAAAGATTGTCTTTGTAGATGAACTTCCTAAGAATAGAAGTGGCAAGATTTTAAGAAGACTTCTTAGAAACATTGTTATGAAAGAGCCGTTGGGAGATCTAACGACGCTCGAGAATCCATCATCTATAGAAGCAATTAGGAAAGTGTATTCTGAGTGAAAATAATGAGAAAAAGTTATTTACTTTCTATTCTTGTATTTTGGTTCACATTCTGTGCTCATGTCGGTGCAGCTGAGGAACTTCCGGCAGTAGTCATAAACGATTTAAATAAAAAGGGGCTTCCATTAGAAGAGCCCCTCTTTGGTAAGCCAAAAGATTGTCCTTATGAACCGACTAGGGTTGTTAAAATGGTCGAGGAAATTTTGAAAAATAGAATTGTCCATGTTAACTATGATAGAGTGCAAATCTTTAAACAACTTCTAGACCACATTCAAAACAAAAAAAAGAATTTGTTAGAAAACGTTAGGTTGTTTAATCCGTCTATATCTGTAGATCCTTATCGTGGTTCTGCTTGTGTCGGAATGACACTAGATCTCTTGAAACATTTACCATTAGAGTTAAATGGTTATGTTGTTGCAGCAAAACTTCCGAATAAATTTCAGCAAGATTTTTTTCCGGAATACTGCCACACAGCAATTTTGATACAGTGTATCCATGATAGAGGAAAAAGTTTTGTTCTTTTGGATCCTGCTTTTGACATTGTTAATCCCATCGTTTTAGAACCTAACTCAAATCCCATTTTCGTAGATATGAATGAAAAAGGGATATGGTCGTTTGAACTAATCGAAGAGTCGGAAAAGTCTTTTATTAAGTGTTTTACTAACTTAAATGAAAAAGAGAATCCTGATTTATGCATGATTTATCGAACAGATCGACTTTTGAACCCGGTGCCTGCTTCTGCAGTGCCGATGTGCTTAGGAGATCGAAAACCTTCTTTGTTGAGTAGAGACAGTAGGGGGCATCATATTGTCCACTTAAACTTGGATTTCAATAATCAGAGGATTTTGATTTCGAGATACAATGATAGAGAGCCCCCCGTATCATTTGATGATTTCATGTCCGAGAATAACTTTTTTACGGAAGATTTTGCGAAGTTTTTAGGTTTTTCTTCAGAGGAGCTTAATTCATACCTTAAAAGCGTCATAGAAAAAGTAGACATTATAAACGAACTGTATAGTGAATACAAAAAGTATATAAACAATATGAAATAATTTATGTTGAGAAGCAATTAATGCTTCTACTTAAATTTTAAAAAAGGAGTATTTATGTCAGTAGCAGCAGCAAGAAATTACGAAGGCTTAAGATTTAACCAGATGAATTTGAGCGCAGAAGATCAAATTCAAATGTATCAGGAAAGAGAGGGGATACCGTGTTATTCGCATGAAAAAAGCGGTGGTGTGTGGAGAGTTTTATCTCTTGATGGAAACAGTTTTGTATCAGCTTCTTATGACCATAAAGTTGAAGTTTGGTCTTATGAAAATGGTGAAGATCACTTAAACTTAGATAAGTTACTGACGACTCATACACGAGAAGCTTTAAGTGTTGCGCGATTGAATCCTGAAACTCTTATTTCCGGATCTTCGGACGGGAGTATTTGTTTTTGGAATCTCAACAACTATAGTCTGGAAGATAAAATAATAGAAAAAAAGGTAAATGGTATTTACAGCATAGGTGTTATTAACCCAAGTACCATAGTTACTGGATCTTGCCAAAGGCCTCAAAATCACAAAGGATCTTGGGATCATGTCATAAAAATATGGGATATTGCTCAAAAACAACTCATTGGAACACTAAAAGGACATACAGGTGGAATCTCTTCGATCGTCAGTTTACAAGACGGAAAGTTCGCTAGTGGTTCTGGGGATAGTACGGTTCGTATTTGGGATGTAGAACAACAGGCATCTGTAAGAATGTTCAATGTGCATGATGATTATATCTATGGGCTTACTGCAAGTACTCAAAATTGTCTTTTCACTGCTTCACGAGATAGAAAGATAAAAATTATAGACCTTAGATCAGAAGCACCAGTAGGATCTTTAGAAGGCCCTAAAGGGGACGCGCATGAAAGCACTGTTTATGACGTAAAATGCAATAGCAATGACGTCGTTGCAAGCTGTTCTAGAGATGGTTATGTTAGGATATGGGATACGCGAAATCAACAGTCAATAACAGCTATGGATGCGCAAGATGGTTATGTTTATAGCGTAGACTTTTTGTCCAATGGAAATGTTATTGCTGGGACAGCAGGTAAGAATCCGAAGCAAAAAAACGCGCATGTAATGGCCTGGCACTACACCTAATTAAAGGACGTTAGTTAAGGCGTGATAAATTTTGAAACTATAGTCCAAGTTTGATGAACCTAAGCTCTTTGTGCATTAAGGATGTTTCAAAAAAAATTATAATCGCCAAAAGTAGAGGGCTGCTAGAACTTCGTCTTGAGACATCTCATTGACTCAGCGTAATCTAGCAGAACCTTGGAATAGCAAGAGCCCCTTGCGCGTAAGAATTACAACCAGCGCTTGCGTTGGAAGTAGAGGACGGCTAGGACAACCAGCATGAGGGTAGCTCCGATGATGTACAAGAACGCTAGAGGATGGGCTTCGAAAGGGAGCTGGACGTTCATTCCATAAAGGCTTGCGATCATCGTTGGAATGTTGAACAAGATGGTCAGCGCTGTCAGGAGTTTGATGGTTTTGTGCAGGTTATTGGTGAAAATAATCTGATAGGAGTCTCTGAGCGACCGAATACTTTTCAAGCTGATGCTGCAGAGGTCTTCTGACTGGCGGACGGCGTTTAATAAATCGTCGAGCAGTTCATGGTCTTTTTCATAGAGATTGGTGTATTTTCCGGACGTGATGGCTTCCAAAACACTTCGCAAGGGGAGAAGAGATGACATATATTGATTCAGAATCTCTTCGTTTTTTGTCAGAGCCGTAATGTCTTCGCTATCGACCGAGATGATTTCTTTTTCCTGCCGTAAAACGTTATTGCGAACTCTTCGAATATGAATGTTAAATTCTTGAGTGATCTTAAGCAGCATCGAAATGAGGAGTTTGGACTTTTGGAGCGTTGATAGCTTATTTCTTTGCAGGATAAAATTCCGGACGAGATGGCAAGGCTGGGGCGCGATTGTTGCGATATAATGCGGCGCCAAAATAATTGTAAGGGTCGAGGTGTAAAGTCCTGTTTCGTATTCTGTGGGATGGCGTGTAAAAATAAGCACTGTTCCTTGGACTTTTTCAACACGTGGCACTTCATATTTATCTAAGCAGTCTTGCAAGTCGGATACTTCCAGTCCTAGTTTCTGGGCAATTGAAGCTATGTCGTCGCTGGAGGCTTCTTCGACATGCATCCAGCAGCCTTCGCGCACATCCGGGATGAGCTGGAACTCTTCATCGCGCACGGTCTTATAGTAATACTGGATCATACTTTGATCTATGAACTGATGGAGGTATTCTTCTCAAGTTTCTTTTAATAAATGATAACCTCCTTCATATAGAAAAATGAGAGATGATTGTGAATTATTTAAGCTTGGTAAGAAAATATTTTGCTCTTTCATTATTGTTAGGATCTAGCCATCTGAAAGCAGATGGAATCATTGGGGGAAGTAGTGGCGGCAGTGCGAGTGCTGCTATTTTCATGCCTATGGATACAACTTCGGTCACCTTTATTTTGGTTAACTGTGTAAGTTAAGAATAACTTGTACTCCCTTATGACTCCACTTCATGCTAGATCGATCGATTCTGTTTTTAACGAGACGACCACAAGCTCCTTAACAACTCCTGCAATCGGATATTACTCTTTTAATTATTCACCCTATTTCATCATGTGTTTGTGATTGCTGAAATAAGTGATCAGCTTTCAAGAAGTGTGTGCCATCTTTGAAACAAATCAATGTTTTCTACTGCGTCTCTCCAGAAAAGCAACCTATCTTAAGACGCCTTCTTAAACAGACCGCAACTTTCTTCAAAAGCAGTAAGGCCGGCCCAAATCGAGCCGGTGATTAAAAATAGACATGCAAAAATGGTTTTAGAAATTTTCATCCTAAACTTTCTGATTATCATCATAGACTACAATGTTAGCACGATTGTTTTTCTTAGCTTTTCCAGAAGTTCCTGCGACAATCTTACCATCATCTGTAAAGTTGACCGCATAGACAAAGCCATCTTCAGGATCTAGAATTGATGCTACACCTTCACTTCTTGTATCCCACAGTTTGATGTATCCGTCTCTTGAGGCAGAAGCGATAAGGGTATTGCCAAAACATGCAACGTCATAGACTGTGCTAGAATGGGCAGAATCGAGTGTTGGCCCATCAAAAGATCTTACTTGCGTCTGTGTTGTTAAGTCCCACATTTTTACAGTTTTATCGCGCGAACCACTGAAAGCATGATCTCTATTCTCAGAAACTGCTAGACTGTAGACATAATCTTTGTGGGCCAGGATCACAGCACCTGAAGTTTTATTTGTTATATCCCAAATTCGAATAGTTTTATCAGCAGAAGAAGAGACCACGTGAGTATCGTCTACTTTCTTAATCGCTGAAATCCCCCCTTCATGACCTTCCATTTCAAAAAGAAATCTCTTTTGAGCAAGACTCCACACTTTTACCAAATGTCTCCATGGTTGTTGAGTGGAACTGCCGGCATGGTTTCCAGATCTTACATGGCAACTGCCGGAGATGATTGTAGAATTATCAAGGACGCATAAGCTGTAAAACCCATAACGATGCCCTTTGGGTTCACTCAGGAGCCCCTCATGTTGACCCGTTTGGGCATTCCAGAACGACATCACCCCACCAGAAGTCCCTGTTATCACCTGATTTGCAATTTTCTCAAGAGAAAAAACTTCAGATTTTTGTCTTAGAACATAGCTGGCTGTTAACGTCATTTCTCCAAGAGCATTTTCCCCCATGGCATATGCTCTAGAATGGTGATCATACGAAGCACCAATGACCATCTCTGCGTTGAGTGCCATGACCCTCCAAACTCCTCCGGACTTTCCTCCTGAATAAGCGGGGTCTTTGTTGTAATTATTAGAATTTAATTGCCCTACCTGACCTGCCAAATCACTCTCTGCTACTGAGGATGTCTCTTCTCGGAACTTGGGTAGCGATTCAAAGTAGCTATACTCAGGGAAGTCGTCTTGCCCATAGTGCAACATAAAATCTTTTGATGCATGATTAACTGTCATATTAAAATCCTTTTGTTTATAAATTTGGGCATTGTTCAAACTCTCCATGGAAAAGATAATACTTTTTTGCCATTTCCCAGGAAAAAGCAACCAAAAAAATTACCCTGCTTTGAACCATGTCTAAATTCATAGTTTTTTCTATCTTCGCCTTTCACTAAATTCATTCAAAAACTTCACTCCAATGGCCACACATCCTTGTGTTGAAACACGATTAGAACCTGGAAATTGCCTATAGATCTTCGCTCCTTCTTGGATCAAGGCGTCTAAAGAAAGAACGTGGGCTCTATCTCGAAGCTGTGGGAGCATGTTTAAAGAGCCTTTAGCTCGAAGCATTTCCTCAAATGCATAAAACACATCTTTACTGGTAATCTCGCAGGTGATGCCCATCTGGGCCCTGTGGTCTGTCAGTTTTAGTTGATCGCCTATTTTCATCTTTTTTACCGCAGGACCATTAATACGGCCTTCAAATAGCTTAACTCCATCTTTGATGTATTTTAAGTATTCTACTCCTTTCATCGGGAGGGAATGAACGGTAACTGCTCTTGTTATCATAGGACGCTCTGCAACTCTTCTAGATTCTGGACGATCAAACTCTCGTTGGAAAGTACCACTCGCTTTTTTATCAACATTAGACCTCTCTGGTGATCTGGAAGGATCTCTTGTTCTCTCATTTTTTCTTACAGGAGACCTGGAACGTTCCCTGTTATGACTACTTTCATTATACAACCTATCATTCCTGCTAGATACATGAGGTGTCCATCGTTTATCAACGGACTGTCTGCTCCGGGAGTCTATACTTTCTCTCTCGACCCCTTTATAGCTATTTGAGCTAGGGGAAGGTCTGCGTACTGCTTGAGTTGGAGACTGTTGGGCCAAAAAAACAGCAGGGGAACTCTTTGCTCCATGGACATCAGCATTCATGGATGTTATTGACATATTTGCTCCTTTTTCCCTTTATCTCTAAAGAACGAAAATTATTTTACTTCTATTTAAAACTTTATTACTAGCACAAAATGGAAATTCAGAAGTTGGCCCTTACCACCTATCACTTTATTAAAATTTTGTAATATTAAGAACGTCCATTCCTACAATAAAAGGAGGAAAAAATGATGGGCAGCATTCACTATCTGGCAGGAGCTATCAAAAAAGATTTACTAAAAGCTTTTGATCGAAAGTTAGCAGTAATAATGCATCGAATGCTCATTAGAAATAATAGATTTTATCTATGGAGAGCCCAAGTAAGGAAAGTTTAAGAAAGAAAATACTAAGACTGGAGCAATCGCTACAATTCGGGATGAGCTGGAACTCTTCATCGCGCACGGTCTTATAGTAATACTGGATCATAATTTGATCTATGAACTGATGG
>JAGOLG010000064.1 GCA_017994195.1 Rhabdochlamydiaceae bacterium | reverse complement strand
TTTCCAGACCCCGCGCCTGCGATCACAAGCGCCGGCCCTTCGACATGATGGACCGCTCTTAGCTGCTGCTCATTTAACTGACTCGACATGGCCGTAGTATAGCTGGAACGAGAGTTAAGATTTAAGTCCCTTCTGATAGAAAAGGCAAATATTCCCAGTAACTCAAGCAACTTAAAATAACGAAGCAAAAGTAGGACCGTTATTCATGTTTTTGTTGAATAACTTCCTTAACCCATTGATAATGAGAGGATTTTAAATATATCCGATGCAATAGGCTCTGACTGAAAAAAGACAAAATAGCGTTTTTCAGTCAGCTAAGACAACGGTTTGCGCATTTCGCCTTCGCGGGTGCCGAGGTTGCCGTAACGGTGGTAGTGGTGGGAGATAGCAACTTCGCGCAGATAGTGGAGGAGTTCGAAACGGCCGCTGGCAAGAACGGGGGCAACATCGAGGAAGGTGGCCGATTCTGCGGCGGTATGCTGCCAGGCGGGACTAGCAGGAGAGAGGAGCCGTACATGGCGGAAGGCGCCAAGTCTTAGTCTATCAAGGAAATGGGGCTCACTTTCTTCAACAAAACGGAAAGTTGGCATGATCTTCTTCCATTCGGAAGAGATTTCAATGGATGTTTCACCTCTTGTCCAGCTGACTTGGATCGGAGTGCTTGTCGAGAGAGCAGCAGCACAGGCGCGGAGGATGTCAAGCGGAGCATCTTGGTGCTGAATTCTTAAACAGATGCCATGATAGGGCCGGTACTGAAAGAGGTTGTCTTCTCCGATGATGCGGGAAGGGTCATGGTCGTGCTCAAATTTTTGGGCCCAAAAGGCGTAGTTGGAGATGCTGGCGTACCAAATGCCGAGCTGTTCGGCTGTGAGTGGAAGCTTTTCGATGATTTTAGAAAGTTTTTCAATGGAGATAGGGACAGGGGCTTTTTCTTTTGGGAGCCCTAGTTGATGCGGATGGGCAAATTGAGCGATATAATTGGGGCCGCCTGCTTTTGCGCTTCTTCCATAGGTACTGGCTTTACATCCTCCAAACGGTTGTCTTCGGACGATGGCGCCGGTAATGCTGCGGTTGATGTAAAGGTTTCCTGCTTCAATATGCTCCAGCCACTGGCGCTGTTCGCGAGGATCTAAGCTTTGGAGACCGGAGGTCAGTCCATAAGGCGTGCCATTAGCAATTTGAATAGCATGTTCTAAATTGCGGGCGCGCATTACGGCAAGAACAGGGCCGAAAAGTTCTGTTTGATGCATGAAAGATCCTTCTTTGACTCCCCACTTGACTCCTGGAGACCAAAGATTGGGATTGGAGGCATCTTGTCTTGGCTTTACAAGCCACTCTTCTCCGGCTTCAAGGGTTGTGAGTCCTTTATAGAGGGCGCCTTCTGCTTCTCGGACAAGAGGGATGACTTTAGAAGAGGTATTCCAGGCGGATCCGACAGATAAGCTTTCTACAGCATCTTTAAGATGTCTGCGGAAATTAGGGTCGTCGTAAACCTCGGCTTCTAAAATCGCAAGGCTTGCCGCACTGCATTTTTGTCCTGAGTGGCCGAAGGCCGACTGCACGAGATCTTTGATAGCGAGGTCTCTATCGGAAAGAGCGGTGATGATCACGGCGTTTTTGCCGCCTGTCTCGGCAGAGAGATCGAGGCCGGGTCTCATTTTTAAAAAGAGGCGCGCGGTCGATGTCGCTCCTGTTAAAATTACACCGTTGAGACGCGTGTCTTTGATGAGTTGACTGCCGACAGGATCGTCTTCACAGTTGATGAATTGAAGAGCTTCTTTGGGGATGCCTGCATCCCAAAGAGCGTTTACAAGAATCCATCCTGAGAGCACAGCTTCAGGGGCGGGTTTGAAGATGACGCAATTTCCGATGACTAGAGCTCCTAAAATTCCTCCGGCAGGGATGGAGATAGGAAAATTCCATGGAGGGGCAACGAGATAGGTTCCTTTGGGTTTCCACTCAATATCGTGGCAGGACGACATTGTTTTCATGCTGCGTAGGTAAAACTCTGCAAAATCGATTGCTTCAGAATGTTCAGGGTCGGCCTCAAAGACGGTTTTACCCCCATCAGCTGCCATGACCCCTATGAAATCTCCTCTTCTTTCTCTTAAAATTTGTGCAGCTTTTGCTAAGAGATCATACCGGTATTCTGGAGTTGTCTTGGCCCATTTCGGTTCGTAAGATTTAGCACATTTGAGCGCTTCATCAACTTGCGTCCAATCGGCAAGCGTATAGGTATAAAAGTTAAGGTTGGGGCGCGAGGGATCTTTACCGATGCCGCGGGGGGATTTTTCATGGTAGGCTTTTCCAGCAATGACAGAAGGAATGGGGTCTATTTTTTTCTCCTTCCACTCTTTGAGGATGTCATGGGCCCATGTACGATTATGCGAGAGCGCAAAATCTGTGTCTGATTCATTTTCGAAAACGCCTTCTGGATCGAGGCCTTGGGGTTTTTCTGTGCGGTTTTGATGTCTGCGAGGCCCCATATACACGGAGGGGATTTCATCGCAAGAAGCGCCAAAAAGTTTAGCTTGGGTTTCCCATTCGGGCGTATGCGGTCTTAAGCCGAAGGTGTGACGTAAAAAATTATCCGGCCCTGTATTTTCATCGAGTCTTCGGATGAGATAGGCTATCGCGCTCTGAAAATCAGATTTTGTTGCAACAGGACAATAGAGCAAGATGTCTTTAGCAAGTTTTTGAACCACACGGCGCATGTGGTCTGCCATGCCTTCTAGCATTTCGAAGGAAATCTCTTTTTCAACTTCATATTCTGCGCGAAGAAGGAATGCATATGCGATATCAAATAGGTTGTGGCTGGCGACTCCAATGTGGACGGCTTTTGCATTTTCAGGGAGGCATCCATAGCTGACCATTCGTTTATAATTGGCATCGACATCGAGCTTAGCTCGATAGGGGGCCTGCGCCCAGCCTTTCAACGAAGCTTCATGCTGCTCCATGGCGAGATTTGCACCTTTGACGATCCGGATTTTAATGGGCGCTCCCTTATTTTTGACTCGATTCATTGCCCAGGCGGTCAATTCTTTTTGGTATTCATGCGCATCGGGAAGATAGGCTTGGAGCACAATCCCTGCAGAGTAGTCATGGAATTCAGGTTCGTCTAAGACTTTCATAAAGAGATCGGTAGTCAGTCTTAAATCACGGTACTCTTCCATGTCGAGGTTTACAAATTTATGGACCCTGGTTCCATCCATGCGCATAAAGAGATGCGCTTTTGCCGTACGGTAAAGCTGGCGGAGTCTCTCAGAAAGAATGTCGAGGGATTTATCCCAGCCCATTAAATTGATCTGTGAGAAGATCGTCGAAATTTTAATCGAGACATATTCGATGTCATCCCGTGTTAAATCATGGAGATAGATCTTAAGTCTTTGGATGGCCTCTTCTTCTCCTAAAATCGCTTCACCCAGATGGTTGATATTAAGACGTACGCCTTCACGTCTACGTTTTTTCATGTGTTTGGATAAAGCGCTCTTCTCACCCGGTAAAATGACCGTGCGTGTTTCTCGCCTTAGGATGGTGGTTGCAAGTGGGACTAAAATAGGAGCCAGAAGTTTTCCAAGCACCTGAAAGGCGCCAAGAGAAAATTGTTTTGTCCAACCTAAATATTTGGGTACGCCGAATTGATTTAGAAGATAGACCATTTGGCTGGCCACGCGCGAAGAGTTATGGCTTCTAAAACATTCATCAGTCATCTGTGTTGTAAAAGCTTTTCCTCGTGGATCTTTCATCATGCGGGCAAGTTCGGCCTGACGTCTTTTTTCAGGCCTTGTCTGGATCCTTTCTGCTTCATCGAGCATGAAAGCTGCCAGCTCAATAGCGAGTTTTTTTCTTTGGCTGATTGTTAAAATCTTGCCTCGAACCGATTCGATGATTTCGAGTGCTTCTTGGATATTGTGGGAAGGGAGCGAAGTTTTTTCTCTCATATTTTAGTTCATACCAAAACCTGCTCTTATGACAAATAAATTTTTTAATCGTGACGAAATTTCACACTGAAAGTAATCTTCTTTTACGGAGATCTCATATGTCAAAAATGCTGCAATTTCATGAAGAAGCTTTGAAATCTGTTTTAAAAGGCGTCAAGACGCTTGCAAAAGCTGTAATCGTTACGCTAGGCCCCAAAGGCCGTAATGTTGTCATACGCAAAGAGTTTGGGCCCCCTCTTTCTACAAAGGACGGCGTGACGGTAGCCAAAGAGATCGTCTTGAAGAACAAGTTCGAAAACATGGGCGCGCAGCTAGTTAAAGAGGCCTCTTCCAAGACAGCCGACAAGGCGGGCGATGGAACGACGACGGCCATTGTTTTGGCAGAAGCGCTTTATAGCGAAGGCGTGAAGGCTGTCATTTCAGGCGCAAATCCAGTCAGTGTGAAAAAAGGGATCGACAAGTCGGTCACAGAAATTTGCAAAGCGTTGGATGAGCTAGCCACGAAAATTGAGAAAAACGATGAAATTGAGCAGATTGCAACGATTTCTGCTAATAACGATCCTGAAATCGGCGCAATGATTGCCAAAGCCATGGAAAAAGTGGGCAAAGATGGAACGATTTCGATTGTAGAAGCTCAAAGCATCGATACGACGCTTGATATCGTGGAAGGACTTCAATTTGATAAAGGATATCTCTCACCCTATTTCATGACGAACCCTGAGAAGATGACAGCAGAGTTGGATGCTCCTTTTATTTTTATCACGGACAAAAAATTATCATCGATCAAAGAGCTTGTGCCTATTTTAGAAAAGATCATGGAAAAAGGTCCTAAGCCTCTTCTGATGATTGCGGATGATATCGATAGTGAAGCACTCGCAACGCTGGTCGTGAACAAAATCAAAGCCGGCATGTCGATCTGTGCTGTGAAAGCGCCCGGATTTGGAGATACACGCAAAGCAATGCTCCAGGATATTGCGATTTTAACAGGCGCTACAGTCATTACAGAAGAAGTCGGAATTTCTCTTGAAGATTTTGAGCTGACGATGCTTGGGCGTGCAAAAAGAGTTAGAGTCGGGAAAGAAGAGACAACGATCACAGAAGGCGCTGGAAATCCTAAAGAGCTTCAAAAGAGGATCGGGGAGATCCGCGGAGAAATTGCTAATTCTAAGTCGGACTATGATATTGAAAAGCTCGAAGAGCGTCTTGCAAAATTAGCCGGAGGGGTTGCCCTCATCCGCGTAGGTGCTGCAACAGAGACCGCGATGAAAGAGAAAAAAGCCCGCGTCGAAGATGCTGTGCATGCAACACATGCGGCAACACTCGAAGGAATTGTCCCTGGCGGCGGAGTGGCTCTTCTGCGGGCTGTAAAAGCGCTTGACAAGCTCACTCTTCCTGTTGAAGAGCACTTTGGTCTTGAAATTGTCCGCAAGGCTTGTTTTGCACCAGCCACTGCCATTGCAAACAACTGCGGCAAGCAAGGCAATTTAATTGCGGAGAAGGTTTTTGAAAGGCAAGGCGCGTGGGGATATAATGGTCTCACCGATGAATTTGCAGATCTGATCAAGGAAGGCGTTATCGATCCTGTTTTAGTCACCAAAAGTGCGCTCAAACACGCGGCGTCTATCGCTGGCATACTTCTGACCGTTGCAACGCTCATCACAGATAAGCCGCAGCCTAAACCCAAGACGCCACCTCCAGCAATGGATCAAATGGGCGGCATGGGCATGGACGGGATGTTTTAATCGTGCGTCGATTAATTCTACTATGCTTGCATGGTTAAGCATAGAGGCAGCCTCTAATGCCATGAGGCCATAGAAGTACTACCATACTGCATCCGATTAAATGAAGGATCAAAATATGAGATGGCTTATTTAGAATATCTGTTTGCAATGTGGCTACCCAAGATCATTGCCCCTGCTATCGAGAGTTCTTTGATAGGAGGTTTACGATTCTTTGCCAGATTGGATATGCTCGTCATCAACTGATGCATTGTAAGAATGTTTTTTGATTCGGCCATTAATGATCCGCCAATCGTTGTCACTTTTGAGAAGAGGCTTGATTGGTCTTTAAAAGGCTTAAAGTTCGAATATGCCATCCCAAGCGTCCCAAGCACGAGGATCATTGATTCTACGGCTTTCGGTGAACGAATCAAATTGCTCAAGTCTGGTGACCGGATCAAGTCTTTCCAGTTTATCGAGGTGATCCCCGACTTCAAAATAAACTTCACTTGCTGAATCGATTTTTTACTGTATTTGAGACCCTTTTTTACCACTTTTATCATGAGGAGATATGTATCTAATTTTTCGCCAGTGGTAGAAGATTTGGGTTCCTTTGGACTCTTGTCAGTTTTGTCCTTCGTTTTCTCTTCCTTTACTTTCACTTCATTAGGTTTCTGAGAGAAATAATCAACAGCAGCGCCTCCAGTTAATAATATAAATGAAGTAAATGGTGTAATTGACATAAAAAATCCTATAATTAAGTTTATAAATAATTATAGTTAAATATAACATAAAAAACAAACCAATTATTGATGCTTAAGTATATGAAAATGAAATGTTTAAAGCCAATTATGGGTTAAAGTAATTATTTTAAAATACTCTTAAAAACAGGAATCTCGTGATAAGGTCTTTAAACCGGTAGTACTAGTGAAAACTCAAAGGCCCACCAGGACTCTTCTTCAATGCACTGGACCAGGGTCCAGCTGTTTTGCTTTGCCCAGAAAAGATAGCCTTCTTTGTCGAGGACCCCGGAGGTAAAAAGACGGGCAGGTGTTGTCAAAGAAGGCAGGAAGGTGCTCCAGGCTTGCGCTTGTTCTGAGGAGATCATGTTCATGAGGATGATCGAATGGGGAGGTATTTGGGAGGGGGGACATTCTGTAAAGTGAATGGGAAGGTTGTTGAGCTTGGCATTTTGGCGTGCGTGCAGGACTGCATCGAGTTCGATGTCGTAGCCATAAACGGACTTGGCGCCGAGTGCGGCCGCTGTAAGGGAAAGGATACCGCTTCCGCAGCCGATATCGATAACATGTTGATTAGGAATGTGTTGCGCCATGAGCTTGAGTGCGAGGCGTGTTGTCGGATGAGAAAAATCCCCGAATCCAGGCCCAGGAAGGAGCTTGAGAGTTTGGTGTACTCCATAGGGAGAAAGATCGAGATGGGCCTTTCCGTCTTTAAAGTTGGGAGCAAAGAGCTCCCATTGCGAGGTCCAGAGCGTCATTCACGCCTCCAGAAGGCAGGAGCCAGGAGAACAAGGAGGCTGAAATATTCTAAACGGCCGAGAAGCATCCAGAGGATGCAGACGATTTTAGAGAAGATGGAGAGAAAGGCATAAGAGCCGGTTATACCAAGGCCGCCTAAGTTAAGACCCGTGTTGTTGATCATGCAGCTGATAATCCCTATTGAAGTCATGGGGTCTTGGTGGTCCAGAACAAGTAAATAGACTCCAAGCCCCACAAAAAGAATGACAATGCAAAAGAAAGTTAGAACGGTGAGCACGGTTTTGGGGGTGATTTCACGATCGCCGATTTTTACAACGCGCACAACTTCAGGACGGAAAAGAGTTTCGATTTTGTTTTTAATGGCTTTGATCACCACGAAATAACGAATGACTTTGATGCCGCCCGTGGTTGATCCTGACATTCCTCCGATAAACATTAAAATGACCATCAGAAGCTGGCAGGCAAAGGGCCATAAGTCATACGAAGTGAGATCAAAACCTGTTGATGTTTGCGCTGAAATCGCCATGAACGACCCGTTTTGCAGAGCCTCTCCCAATGTAAAGCGGCTGATAGATCCAAAGTGCGGTGTGTTCCATAAGTTGAGCGACATGAGAAGGCAGCCGCCCAGGAGCATCAGGAGGTAGAGGAAGAATTCCGGTTCGTAGAGGCGGTGAAATTTCCCCTTCAGGCAATGGAAGTAAAGCGTAAAATTCAAGCTTCCGAGAATCATGAAGATCGCGATGATCCAAAGGCTTACGCCGCTTGGGAACGCTTGAAGTCCAAGGTTAGAAACTGTGAATCCACCAGTCGAGATAGTGGAGAACGCAAGCGTGATGGCATTAAAAAAAGAAATGGAAGAATTTGTGAGCATGAGAAGGGCTGTTTGAACTAAAGTCAGACCCAGATAAATTTTCCAAAGCAGGCTTGCTGTTTCTTTAATCCGAGGAGTCATCCCTTCTTTTGAAAGCCCTGCGATCTCACTTTCAAACAGAAATTTTCCACCCATTGCGAGAGCCGGGAGAACGGCGATGAAAAGTACAACGACGCCCATGCCGCCGAGCCATTCTAGAAAGGTTCTCCAAAAAAGGAGGGGTTTGCCGAGTGCTTCAATACCCGTCAGCACTTGGCCGGTTGCTGGATCTTTGAGGGGAGCAATCGTTCCATAAAAAGAATAAACCATCGAAGGATCAAGGGGGTGCCTTACAAGAGCTTGCACCTCATTTCCTGCCTCATCGTATTCTTTAGGATATAAAATGGTTACGCCCGTTGTCGTGAGCCCTGACATCGATTCAAAATAAGCATCCACCGGATTTTTTAAGACGCCTGTAAAAAGAAAAGGAAGAGATCCGATGGAGGCGGTGAAAAGCCAAATGAGCACGACGACTAAAATGCTCTCTTTTCGATATAAGGGCCTGCGCCCGTTTTTCCCTTTCCAATAAAAAAACAATCCGCAAAGAAGAGAAACGCCCATCGTCTCTAAAAAAGCAAAGGATGAAAAGTAACAGGGCTCTTTAAGAATAAATTCATAGAGGATCGAAACAAAAAGTGGAATGAGCAAAATGGCGGTCAGATAGAGAAAATAGCGGCTTAAAACACGACTGATTTCAGTGTAGCTCATAATTTTTTTTGGATTTCATTCACGCAGCTTGGATTGCAAATCACAATGGCTGTATCACCCGGTGTTAAAATACTGCTTCCTTTCGGCACCATCACTCCGTTTCTATTTTCAATCATAGCAATCAAAAAATCACTCGGAAAACTTGTGTTAAGTTCTGAAAGAGGAGATCCTACCAAACTTGACTCAGGAGAGATTTTTATTTCCATAATCTGGGCTTGATTGTTGTAAAGAGATGCGATCGAGACAATGGAATCATTTTCTATAATGGCATGGATATGGCGTGCTAAGCTTGCTTTTTCAGATAGCGCATTAGAAATGCCGAGGCGTTTAAGCAGCGGAAGTGCGCTTTCATCCGAAACAAGAGCGATCACATTTTTACACCCAGCTTCCTTTGCAAGCGCGGCTGCCAGGATATTTGTTTCATGCGATGCTGTAGAGGCAATGAAGAAATCGGTTTTTTCAATCCCTTCTTCTTGAAGAAAAGCAAAATCGCATTCATCATGATTTAAAATAGTTGCCTTAGGAAATAACTTGGCAAGTTGCTGGCACCG
Organism: Rhabdochlamydiaceae bacterium; assembly: GCA_017994195.1. GTDB lineage: Bacteria > Chlamydiota > Chlamydiia > Chlamydiales > Rhabdochlamydiaceae > PALSA-1444. The sequence goes on along the minus strand of JAGOLG010000064.1, from coordinate 1,087 downwards.
TTCTTCGTCTTGCTCAATGACTTTGATATGGATATGCTGTTCTTGCAGTAATCTACAGAGATGTACAGTCGTTCCGGATCCTCCTACAATCACAACGGAATAAACCGGTGTCTTTGAAACTCCAAAAAAGTTAGAAATAGAATGCATGACCTGCGCCTGGCCGATAAGCGTAGCTTCGTCTCCGGGCTGCAAATGATCAGACCCTTTAGGAAAAATGAGCTTTTCTTTTCTTTTGATGAGGCCGATCAGAAGATGGTCATCTAACTTGACATCTGAAAGAGGAACGCCAACATGCTTAAAATCGTCTGGAATGACAACGGTGCGCATTTGAACCGATCCGAGAGCAAACTTCTCAAGCACTTGATTTTGCGGAGTAGCGATATGCTTAAAAAGCTCATGCGCCACGGCCAGTTCAGTACCAAGCAGATGATCGACAAAGAAAAGGCGGGAAAATTCCAGCCTGCTGTGATCTAAAAAAGCATTTTGCCTGATGCGGGCCACGGTCTTAGGGTAGCCTAAATTTTTTGCCATTGTGCAGGCGACAAGATTTGTTTCATCGTTGCTGCTCATAGCAATAAAAAGATCGGGGGATAATTCAGCCAGCTCCTCAAGAATTTTCCAGTCCGTTCCGGATCCCAGCCGAGTTGCAACATCAGCAGACCTAGAGACTCGTTCTAGAGCCTTAGGGTCTTGGTCAATGACTATAACGTCGTGCTCTTCTTCAGCCAGAGTAGAAGCAAGATAAGAGCCGTGGGTTCCAGCTCCTAGAATAACAATTTTCATTCTCTCTATCATACGAATATTTGCACGGAAAGTAAAGCTTGCTCAAAATCGATCTCTTCCAGACAATATTGAGGTTTGCACCGGTAGCTCAGCTGGATAGAGTACATGGCTACGAACCATGAGGTCAGAGGTTCGAATCCTCTCCGGTGCGAATGCTTATTAAAACTTTTACTTCCGGTCCTGTAGACACCAACTGCTATGTGGTCGGATGTCCCGAGACCCATGAGGCCCCCATCATCGATCGGCGGAAGGCGGCCTATTCAAAAATAATTCAGAAACCGAAATTAAAAATAAAAAAATTTTT
>JAGOLG010000124.1 GCA_017994195.1 Rhabdochlamydiaceae bacterium | reverse complement strand
TTTTGATTTCTTTATTCCAGAAATATGGAATAATATTTTGGTTTTCCCATTTAAGTTTTCAATGAAGTTGTTGATAATATACTCTACTTTTATACAACATCAGAAGCTGTAGATTATAATAAGCTCCTTGAGATTCTTTCTCGAGCATTTGATGAAATAAAGGAGTAATAAAAAAGAGCGTCGCGAGTAAGACTCGCAACACTCTTTTGTTTCCTTACTGTCCTGTTTCAAGGGGCAGGGAAAACGATTTTGGTGTGCAGGGTGATTTGCCGGAATGCCTCACCTGCAATCAGTATTGCAAAGTAGAGGGACATCAAGACCCACAACACCGATCCCGTCGTTTCGTAGGTATTGATGACAAGAAGGCAACCGATGAGGATGAATCCCCAGTCGACTGCGATCATCATGTAGTCCTTGAGACTTTTCGCCCTGCTATACGTCTCCCATTCGAATACGACCGCTGACATGAAAAGAGCGCCTCCGAGTGGGACGAATCCCAGATGCATCAAGAGTTCGTTGAAGAAATTACTCAGCTTGTTCACAATATCTCCTTGGTTGTTAAACTAATGTGTAGACTAAAATATTAAATGACTTATGTCAAGTTTTTAAAATATATGAAATACAATCAAGAGGTATTAAAAGAAAAACTCGTAGTAATAATCTCCTTTAGAAAGAAATTATTGCTACGAGTTCTTTGAGGTCCGAAGACGTCAGTTTTGTTTGATACCGAAACCCAAATGGGCAAGGTGAAATTTCCGAAAATCATCCTGTCGACCCTGAACAAAGCTTTCTGCCATGACGTCGATAATGGCAGCATGAATGTCGTCTTTTCTGAACTGAGATTTTTCGGCTTCACTGGCTGGAATAGCTTTTATTTTTGGAGAGGCTTTGGTGCGGTCTTTGGGTAAAACAAGACCCTTTTTCTGTTGTTCCACCACCACACCTGTGATGGCAATCAATGGTTTCATTTCTCGCTCCTTTGTTTGTGGTTTAGAACTGACCCTTTTGCAATCCTATCATTTGATTGTTGTTCTGTATAGATTTAGTATTTTGAAAATAAATTCAGGAAAAGAAAAACCCCCTCGGTGAAGGGGGGCTTTTACCACAAGGCTGAGTCCTTGGTTATCTTGCGACTGGTTCAGTCGGTCAGGTCACATTGGCGACGGTGGTGGTGGGGATGTTGGAAAGGCGCACGACTATTCATCTTTATTTAAAAAATATATAATTCTTTTTACTGATATTTTATTTTGCTATAATCAGAAAGAATTGTTCATAATCAGAAAAGAAAGAGGGTGACATGGCATTCCTTAATTGTGTTTCTTGCAGGGGGCAAGGCATTGTAGATGTCTTGTTTGTTAATTTCGAAAGAAGACTGTATAGAGTGGAGGCTGTTCCATGTTTTAGTTGCGAGCCAAGGCAATCGGAAAGCTTTTCGACAAAGACTTTTGACGAAGAAGTGTTTCCGTATACTGAATTCCAAAAGATTGAAATTACTGGATGTATTTTTGTGGACAATCTAAGTCGGCTTATCACTAAGCTGGAGAATTGTTTGATAAAAATAGACCCAGATCATCAATTGGTTCAGTACACATCAATTTGGAACAACGAATCAAGGAAAATTGCGTTTCAGGGGCAATTAAGAAAATTCTCTGACAATCCTCAAATAGAAAGTGGTCTAAAAGATGAAATGGAGATTGCGTATGCAATGCGCAAGTATCTTACGGCGCTCGGTTGCGCTATTAACGAAAGGGCTTTGACTGAAGCGATTGCATAGTCTGTCGATAAGAGAATGGAGCTAGTCGCAAAATCAGCTATTCATTTCTTGCAAGATTTGTATCGTTGGAGACATTCTCTGGAGTAAGATTCCTCACGAGGCACGTCGCAAGGCGTGCTTTTTGTTTTGCAAAAATTATAGGAACAATGTAGAGTATTGAGCAGACCACGTAGGTCGTGGAAGAGGAGAATTCAATGAATGATATTGATGCAGATTTGCAAGTAACGATTAATGAAACTGAGGATAGACTTGTGCAGACGGATTCCTATCATCCGCTGATTGTCTACCTGTTCATCAGCAACGACTGCGAGCGTGCGAAGGCATGGAACAAACTGCTGAAAGGTTTTTCCAAAAACCCAAAAGCAAAAGGTTATGTGGTGGATGTATTGGAGACCTATGAAGCACTTTGCAAGTATCTTTCCGCCCTCAGAGAAGCCCTCGGCGAAAATCCTTCGCACGAAGAAGCTGATGTATTGATAGATGTGAGTGATTGGTATATCAAATGAAGGCGAAGACCGGAATTTATCTCTTTGAATGTAACTGGAGAAAGGCGCGTCTCTGTCAGTGGCTTATGTACTCGACGAAGACGCGCTTTTGTTTTTCCTAACATTTGTTAGTATAATGGAAAACATTATGTCACTTACTGTCAACCAAATCCGCACCAAGTTTCTTGAATATATGAAAGAGAAAGGGCACGCCATTGTTCCGAGTGCCTCTCTCGTACCAGAAAATGACCCCACCACACTTTTTACAGGCTCCGGTATGCAACCAATGCTCCCGTATCTTCTCGGGCAACCTCATCCATTAGGTCTTCGTATCGCCGACTCACAAAAAGCATTTCGTTCTGGAGATATAGAAGAAGTGGGAGACAATCGTCATACGACATTTTTTGAAATGCTCGGTAACTGGTCTTTTGGTGATTATTTTAAAGAAGAAGAAATTACATGGATGTGGACTTTTCTTATTGATGAACTTAAGCTTGATCCGAACAATTTTTATGTAACCTGTTTTGCAGGGAATGAAACTCTTGGTGTTCCTCGAGATACGTATTCTGCGGAATTGTGGCAGAAGCTTTTTGCAGAGAAAGGTGTAGTTGCGAAGATAAGTGAGAC
>JAGOLG010000063.1 GCA_017994195.1 Rhabdochlamydiaceae bacterium | reverse complement strand
CCCCTCTTCTGTCGGTCAAAACGTTAAGGGGGATTTAATGGATAAGAGAATCTCAAGAAGCTGCGAATCTTTGCCGAGGTTCTAGCTTTCTTGAGACCTTTTATTTCTTTTTCGGGCTTCTTTTTCCTTTCCGTTATTCAGGTTAATGATATAAAAATCAGGTTTCTCTGCTACTTCAATGTCATAGATCATCAAGTTGGACGACGAGATATTGAAAAAATCCAAGAATCTTTTTGCTCCAACATCACATCCTGTTTCTCTGACTCTCAACTTCAAGGCACCTTCAGAAGTTTCATCACAGGACAATTCGATGCCGACCTTGTTCTCTTCTTTGTCATAGTAAAGAACCCCAACCTTAAAGCGATTGAGATTAAACCTTTTCAAAGCTCCATAATTGAAGTTTATCACTCCTGATGTGCTAATGGAAGCCTTTGGCGCGAAAGACCTTCCGCTTTCTGTAAATTTCACAAAAGACATTTTTTCTCCTTTTTTTATGAATTAAACATACTACAAAAATTACATTTGTAAACAAAAAATAATTTTCAATGTAATCTTCAATATAAATAATTATATATATTTGTAAATAATAATTAAATTAGTTGACACTTAGTTATAAGAGTATTATAATAAGGTAACTACTTTTTAGTTAAGTAGTTTAATATAGCTACTTAAACAATCCGCATTCTTTAGTTTTGAGAAATCCCTTTCATCATCGTCACACTAGTTAATCTCCAGTTAGGAAATTTGGCAGAAAATAACGGGCTGAACCATTATAATGGTTGCTAATGGTTCAATGATATTTTCTTCTTATTAATCAATTACTTATTTTTTTGAAATGGTTGACAAATGGTTGAAAAGAGATCTTCATTTTTTGGCAGATTTTCGTCAAAACGCCCAAAATTGAGCGAGAAATGGGTGAAAATAAGTCGAGATAGGCAATCCTACAACCAACCACCACAACATCGCTACAGACCCCTAAATTCTATAGCTGGCGTTGATGATAAACGACTAAAGTAAACCCTATGGGAATAATCCTGAGAGGAAAGGGTCAAAAATAGGGAGGGGATCCGTGTCGGTGATCTTGAGCTTTTAATACCAAGTTCTCCTATAGGCTTTATGGTGCCCCACTTAGGGATGTCCCATTTCAAAAAGTGTTTTTTTACTATAGGGTTTCTGGTGTCACCCCCCCCCCCCCTGTTTTAACACCACATTTCAAGAAATGAGGACTCCTCTCAGCAAGCTAAGAGAATTGAATTTTGATGTTTCGAACCAGAGCTTCGGCGAATCTGAACCAAAATAGATGGATGCTCTCTGAGTTTGATGTCGACACCAACGATTAAATCGTTTTTTTATCGGTTTTAATCGTTAAAATAGGGATTGTAGATCAAGCTTGGCAAGGCAGTATTCTATTTTTTAAGCAGTTGATCAATACTCGGTTTTTGATCCTTAGCCTCTGGCTTTGCCTCAGAGAGTGACGCCTGCTTATTCTGCAATGTCTTCAATTCTTCTCGCAATTGATCCCGTTCAGCAATCGCTTCATTCTTTTCGTTTTCTTTCAAAGTCAAAGATTCCTGCATCTTGGCTTTTTCCAATTCCCAGGTCTTCTTTTCGGTTCTCAAAGTGCCAAGTTCTTGTTGGTCTGCCTGAGAGAGATTGGTAGAGGAGTTATCACAGCCTGTTAGAATCAAAACGCCCAACATGCCGGCTAAAATTCTGCGTGAGGTCATCATGTGTCTCGCCTTTCTTTGTTATAGATTAAGATTCTCGCTCATTTTCAGTGAGCTTCATATAGAGAAGATAGCTGTAGAAAACCGCACACAGCGTCTCGTTCACAAAAGCCAGCCAATTATTCTCCCAGAAATAGATAGCCCATAAGGACGTTCCTGCAAAGATCATCGTATATCGCCCTAGCGAAAGGTCGCGGGTGCGCTGTGTTTGATAAACCTTGAGGACTTGAGGGAAAAGAGAGCAGACTGTGAGCAAAGAAGCCACAATCCCCAGAATATCTCGATTCACGACAGTTTCAGACCTTGAGCCTGCTTGAAAGAAACCACACAGCGGGGTGTAATCATCGCTTCCTCGCCTGTTCTTGGATTCCTGCCAATACGCTCTTTTTTGGCATGAACATGAAACGTCCCAAAGTTGGAGAGCATCAGTTTTTCATCATGGATAACGCCGTCACTCATACGCGCAAGGGTTAGGTCAACAAACTTTCTGGCAGTGCTGATTTTAAGATCCATTTTTTCGGAAATGATCACAGCAAGCTTATCTCGTGTCAGGCTATCGCTCATCCGTCCATTTCCTTTCTGCCTTCTTGCCATTGAGACGTCTGAGAAGTTCTCGTCCTGCCTTGAAAAATAAAACCCGTTTGGGGGCTACAGATACTGCCTCGCCCGTTTTAGGATTGCGTCCCATGCGGGCTTTGCGTTCACGAGGAAAGAAGCTACCGAATCCTCGAAGCTCAACCCTCTGACCTGAATCTACAGCGTGGATGATTTCGTCCAAAATAATCGAGACCATCTCCTGCGCTTGAGCATGATTGATCTTCAATGTCCAATGAGAAAGTTTTTGTACCAGTTCAGAACGGGTCATGGCGTTATAATCCTGATATTGACAGCAATAACCTTGCCCTGATTTTCTTTGGTCTCGTAGCTGACGTGCTGATCTTTTGAGAGAAACTCAATCCCTGATTTACTCAGGTCTTTCACATGCACAAACACATCTTTTCCGCCATCGTCAGGAACAATAAAGCCAAAGCCCTTATCTGTGTTGAAAAACTTAACCAGTCCTGTTGCCATTGTTCACCTTTTCTAAAATGACCCTTGTTTGAAAGAAATAATGAAGGCTTAACAATCTGAAGTCAAAGTGTTTTTCGTGATAATATCCATTCTTTGGCGATTCTTGACTGTTCCGCTTCTTTTTCTCTCCGCTCATTCATGGCTTGCTTGAGTTTATTAAGATGCTGCTCCTGTTTGCTGACCCTTCTGACAACGTAAAAGACTGACAGGACAAGGAAAAGGATCAGGGAAAGAATAACAAGGATAATCATGGAAAACCTTTCGTTGATGGAAGAGGATCATAACATGAAAGGCTTTAAAGCAGCAGAAATGCTAAAGGAAATGGAATGCTATCAAGGATTCTTCGTTCATATTCATGGCAATGTGGTCTTGAAGTTAGGAAGATGATACAGAAAAAAAAGAAGAATTTTGTATGGAGTTATCCATAGAGGTTTATGCTTTGTGTTATCTGACATTTTTCTTGAATCCTTGCTTTTTTTTCACATATCCACAACCTCCTTTTTCATCTTCTTTTAATAGTTTTAAAGTTTAAAGAGTTTAAGGGCGTTTTTTTTGGCTCTAGATAAGGTGTTTCCGAGGACTTGCGTGGACAGAATTACGGCGAAAGGTGGACATATTTACGAGATACGTGGACATATTTACGAGATACGTGGACATATTTACGAAAGATATGTGGACAAAATTACGGTTGCATTCACAGGTGATTGTGGATATGTTAAGTGGACATAAATATGTAAAGTCCACGTAAGAGAGAATCATGTCTCAACTTGTTGTATACAAATCGAATTGGCTTATTGAGGCTGCCTATAAGACGACACTCAATGAACAGCGTTTAATTCTTGCAATGATCGCAAAAGTAGACCCTATGAAAGAATTGCCAAAAACTTTTACGCTGACTGTTGAGGAATTTTTAACCTTCTTTCCCTCCATAGGAGAAAAAAACGCAGCTAGAGAGCTAAAGAAAGCAGCAGAAAGTTTATGGGATAGAACCATTATCGTCAAAGACCCCAAAAGAAAACGCTGGTTCAGATGGGTTCAGGAGCGTGCGGAGTATAAGGATGGCACAGTTGAAATCATGTTTTCAAATCAGGTTGCTCCTTATCTCATAAACTTAAGAGACAATTTTACAAGATATCAGCTCAGTAAAATTGCTCACTTAAAAAGCAACTATAGCATTCGCTTGTTTGAACTTTTACGTCAGTTTGAATTTAAACAAGAAAGAGTGATTTCTTTAGAGGAATTAAGAATAATGCTACAAATAGAAGATAAATACAAAGATTTTAGAGACTTAAACAAAAGAATTTTAAAACCAGCAATAGATGAGCTTAATCAAAAAACTCATTATGCAATTACGATACAGACTCTCAAAACATTAAGGCGCGTGACTCATATCCAATTTTATTTTTCTATTGTTACTTAAAGAATATCTATTTTTGTGAAAAGCAGAGAATGAAAAGCTTCCCAATTGGCAGCCTATGTCCTTTCATGAGGGAGCTTTTCATCCATGCTCTCTCATTATTCCTGAGATTGTTTCTCAAACTCAAGCCGAGTTGTTCTCAAATCATCGGCAACCACAAACAGTCGCATGGTCATATCCCGAGTGGTGTTGAAGGTGTTCAACGTTTGGTAAAACGTGTCATACACTTCATTCTGCATTTGACAGATTTCTCGGATAGACTTTTCTAATAGTTTGAGGTTTTGCTCGTGTTGAGCTAAGTTTTTAGAAGCCATCATTAATTCTCCGAAGTTGATGGTGGTCAGTGGCGTTGAGGAAGTTCTACGCTCCTTAACGTCACGCCTGCTTACAACAAGCAGACACAAAAAGAATAGGATGGGTAAGGACTGGATGCAAGAATTTTATAGTCCTCGCTTCTTCCACCACTCATCGGTTTTGAATTCTGGAGGTATCTTTTCACGATCAAAAATAACATCTTCTACTCCAAATTCTTTATCTAAAATCTCTCCCCATATCTCAGCTAAGTTAGTCGGCAATTTACTCCCACACCAAAAACAGTAATGCATGCGTTGACGCGATCCATATGGATCACCTACTAAATAAAAACTATAAGACCTATGAGATGGTTCATAATCTACAAGATTATTTTTTTCATTAGCATATTCTTCCATTACTTCACAGCAATATGTCATTATTTAACTCCTATTAATTCTTTGTTTGGTATAAAACGACCTATATTGCTTTTATGTTTTGGAATGACTTTTCCTGTTATATCTACATCAGCAATCCAATGCATGCCCTCTTTTGTTCTTTCAAATAATTTATAGTGCTCTCCCGAATGAGCATGTTTCCCAGCAATATCTTTTGACCACCAAATATCTTTATTGCCAACCTTTTGAATGGGGTCTTTATAAAATTTCCCGAAATAGTCGTGTTTAACAACTTTATCCGCTACATTTGCCTCTTTTACATTCCATTTAAAATCGGGTTGTCGTTGCAGAACAGGAGGGGCATTAGCTTGCAATTTTGGCTTCAACTGAAGCTTGGCATTCACAGGGACTTTCACGCCCCTGTTCATCAGGAAAATTGCGCCATTAAAAAGAGGTTCAAAATTGAAGTCGACCCATTCACAGAGTTGTCGACCAAAGCCATCGAGCTTTTCACAGGGAAGGATCTTTGTCCTTAATTCCTCCTGACTAAAGGTAGGCAGTTCAAAACCCAAATCATCCAGCATTTGTCGGGTCTTGGCTGTATCGATCAGGCTAGCTCCCACGATATTATATTTCCGTGCTACCGCTTCCAGCACATTGGCAATTACACCCCATTGAGCTACAGGACTGGTCGTCTTCCAGTATTGATCTCCTAATGCCCAACGATCTTCTCTGAGTTCCTTCGCCAGCATGTTTTGGGTGAGATGCTGATGGACAAGCACATCATTGTTGATCTTTTTAAAGGGAATCTCCTTGTCAAAGAAGGGAAGTTCTCTTTCTTCATGGGGATGTCTTTGAATGCCGTCCTTGAAACATGAGGTAGAGGGGCAAGCACATGGAGCATATTGCTCTTTTCCTGACCGCTAAAATGATCTCCTGCCAGCTTATAGAAAAATTGCTCAAGATACGTATCGTAGCCGTCTCTCACATAGGTTGCAGGCAAAAATGCCTTATAATTTGTGCGGTCATCAGGAAATAGGGGATACAACAGACCATTCCACGGACAGAAAGAGGATAAATCTCCGTTGGTGTTCAGCGTCAAGGTATAGGGATAGTTTGGATTCTTCAAAACTCTTGTTTGAGATGCCTGAAGAAGATCGACTCCCTTGTTGAAAAGCAGGGGAGCTAGGGTCTTGGTAATGTTTAAGGAACTGTCCTGCTTAAAAAGAGGCGTCAAAAGAATATGATGTGCAATGGCTTTTTGCAGCTGTTGTTCGAGAGAAGACCTTGTGTTGACGCTGATATAAACATTTGACTTTCCTGCCTGTTCGACCGCTTCCCTTAACGCTGTCCGTACCACATAAAAAGCGGGCTCTGTATGATAGATATATTCTTTCCATGTGGTGGGATAGGGAGATTTGGAAAGCGTTCCATTCACATATCCATGCACTGTTTTCCATAAAGCTTGATCCAGCAAAGGATCATAAACATAGGTGCGATGAAGATAAGACTCTCCTACAGGACGATCCTCAGCAAACAGCGGATAAACCAACCTGTTATAAGGACAGGCAACAGAAATTTCTCCATTCCTGTTCTGGGTAAGCAGATACTTGCTTCCTTTGTAAACAGGCTGCCCAGAGTTTTTCAAAAGGTCTATCCCTTTGTTAAACAGTTGAGAAACTAATACTTTGGTGATCGCGCTCTTCGCGTTGATCTTGCTGAGTTGCCCCCAATGAAAGCAATCACTGCCAGGACCAACTCCCCAAAAATCAGGACTGACCCTATCAATAAACATATTGCTCATAATAATGAGCCTTTTCAGGGCATCGCTTTTGCTTAAAGGGACTGTGTAATCACGCGTGTGCTCTAAACCATTGAGCATGTTTCTTAAATCTTGTCGTGTTATATAAGACAAAGTCTCCAAAACAATCTTCATGGGAGAAGACATATCCCTATTATAATTAAGCACGATCTGAAGCAACGCATCATCTAGGAGCTTGTCTTTGATATCGTCTTTAGCAATAAAAGCATTCTTCTTGAGGTAATGCATCACATTATCGCGCGGATAATTCAGAATAATATTGTGTCGCCAAAAGGCAATTTCCGTAGGGTCGGTTGATTGAGGGTGACGAGAAAGGTCAGGCGCCACATAGCCTCCCACAAAACCTCCAGATGACCCATGACCTGAAGAACTGGAGTTTCCGTATCCCCCTGTTCTGTCGTTGCCTCCACCTTTACCAGAAGAACCTGAAATAGAGTGGTCGTTGCTACTGTAATTGTTATGGGTATTGCAAACAGTGATGTTCAGTTCACAATTACCACGATTGTCGCACTCAGACCATACACTGGGTCGACATTGTCCTCCACCACCGCTATTACTGCTCCCGCCACCACCGCCTCCTGTGGATTGAACACCACCACCACCAAGAAGTTCGCCTCTAAATTCCAATTTATAGCCGTCTTCATTCAAAGGACTGAGCCATGCGTTATGGTTCAGAATAAACAGTGTCAGCTTTTCTGATTCTAATTCCCACGGAAGATTCTGAACGTCATGTTTGGGAATGATGATAGGAGATGTAACAGGCGAGACTTCATCAGCTACTGATTGTTCTGATAAACCCTCATTGGCTTTATTGAGCTTATGAACCACCACCTGCTTTCGTTCAGTATCTATCTCTAAGTGACTGACATCGCCTACATTGGATAAGCGAGGAATGACATGCAATCGCTGTGGAGTCTCAGAATCCTTAAAATCTAGCTCGATAATGGATTGAGTGGCAAACGCCAGATTGTTAAACACCAGAGAGAAAACCAGACAATGAGCAATAAACTTTTTCAGCATCTTTTTGTGCTTTCCTTCAATGCAGAACATATCTAAAAACTCTATGATAGTATTTATGAATACGGCAAATGATTTTTTTGAAGAATTGACGATAATTATGTTGATTCGTCCCTGTTTTTTGTTTTCTAATAGCACAGATGCACAATGATTAAGCTAAAACAAGCATTAACAGGAGATTCAAATGAATGGGACAAATTTATCAAGCCACCAAGAAAGATTGAAAATTGTCTTTAGGTTAAAGCTGGAATTATTGCGAGAGTAGATCTTTACCAATAAGTACAAAGCAACCGCTCAAGACATGGCAAACCTTCTTTCGGACTTGATAGAAATTAGACAGACGGCTCAATCGATCAAACAGAGGGAGTATTTAAGATGAGCCTGTTCTCCTCCTTGAGACGTGAGCAGCGGGAAGCCATAGGTCTTTTGCAAATAGGGACGTTTCTTGAGTATTTCGACCTGATGCCTGCGACACGAAGCTATTTAAAGGAGTTGTTCACATGGAAACATAGCGAACCGTTTATACCACTAGACGAACCTAAGAATCTGAATAAAGAGCGATTCTGAAAACTGTAACGAAGCATGGAAACATGCGGGGGTTAAATCGCGAGAGGAGACTCCTCCTGGTAGCTATAAGCTGGGTGAGTGCTTGGTAGGTGGTATGGCGAAGATATCTAAATCTGCGATAAAGATCGTAATCGAAGACAAGCGCAAGTAGCTGACACGCTTGAACCAAAAGGTAAAGGAGGCAGGAGGATGATTGCATGATTCATCCTCGTGGTCGATAAGTCTCTCGGTCAAAAGTAGGCGCCTAACCCACCATACTTCTTTAAATGGAACGTAGTAACCCCGAATTATCTCCAGCAATGGGAAAGCGACTCGTAAGGGAAGCCCATGGTAATGCGGGTGTGGGATGTTGGAAGAAGCGAAGGTCAGGCTGTAATGGTCTGAATACGGGTTTAAACGTCACCCGACACGAAAGTGCGCCCACGTCCAACGAGTCTTTCTTTGCAAGAGAGTTTGGAGAACCGTAATCATGAGGAAAAGCAAATGACAGCCGTGTCTTTAACACTGACTGGTGCCTCCTCAGCTTCTGAGAAAACATGGAATACCATTAACTGGTCTTATGTTAATAAAGAAGTACAACGGCTGCAAATGCGTATTGCAAAGGCTGTCCGAGAAAAGCGCTATGGTAGGGTGAAAGCTCTGCAATGGCTCTTAACACACTCCTTGTCAGCCAAACTTCTGGCTGTCAAACGAGTGACTCAAAACTCAGGAGCTAAAACTCCTGGGATTGATGGTGTTCTCTGGAGAACGCCAAAACAGAAGATACGAGCGGTAGAATCATTACAGAGGCGGGGGTACCAACCTTTGCCATTGAGACGGATATACATCCCCAAGAGAAATCGGAGAGACCTCCGCCCCCTCTCTATCCCTTCAATGAAGTGTAGGGCTATGCAAGCTCTACATCTCCTAGCATTGGAGCCCGTAGCAGAGACAAAAGCGGATAAGAATGCCTACGGCTTTCGGCCTAAGCGTTCGACGGCAGATGCCATCGGAAAGTGCTTCATCGTCCTTTCAAGAAAGGTATCAGCCCCTTGGATTTTAGAAGGAGATCTCCGATCTTGCTTTGATTCTCTGAGCGGAAAATGGTTACAAGACAATATCCCTATGGATAAAACGCTTCTCACCAAATGGCTCAGAGCAGGATACATAGAAGAGAAGACTTTATACCCAACCTTTAATGGGGTGCCACAAGGCGCAATCATATCACCTGCCATTCTTGTCCTCGCGCTAAGCGGCTTGGAAGAGACGATTAAAAGTGTAACCTCCCAGAAAGACAAGATTAACGTGATATCATACGCTGATGACTTTGTTATAACAGGGGCTTCAAAGGAAGTCCTAGAAAACAAGGTTATGCCAGCAGTGGTTTCCTTTTTAAAGGAACGGGGCTTGGAACTTTCTCCCAAGAAAACCAAGATCACCCATGTGGATGAAGGATTCGACTTTCTCGGATTTCATGTACGCAAGTACAAAGGTAAACTCTTGATTAAGCCTACCAAGAAAAACGTAAAATCTTTCTTGGATGGAATCCGTGACTTGATAAAGTCCCAACCGACAGCAAAAACAGAAGATCTCATTCGTCAACTTAACCCAAGGATAAGGGGATGGGCGAATTACTACTGTCATGTTGTCGCCAAAAGGATTTTCGGTTATGTAGACCATAGTATCCTCAAAACAATCACGCGATGGGTTAAAAGAAGACATCCAGAAAAGGGAGATCGATGGAGAAAGAAGAAATACTTCCGCTCACAAGGTCTTCAAAACTGGATATTTTCAGTGGGTGTAAAGAATGAGAAAGGACAAAAATCCTTCTTAGATTTATTTGCAGCCGCACAAATACCCATCCGTAGGCACGTTAAAATAAAAGCAGACGCGACTCCCTACGATCCACAATTTAAGGAATACTTCATAAAACGTAGAAGTTTAATGAAGAAAGCCAAGAATACGGATCAAAGAGAAAGCCTGTCAAACTTTAACAATCCCAGAAACACTTCTCGGACAACCGGGTCGTCTAATAACGGCCTTTGAAAGGCGCGAGCCGTGTGAGGGGAAACTTTCATGCACGGTTCCTAGGGGGCTGGGGGGTGGCAACGCCTCCCTGGCTACCCGGCTCTACGTTCATATGGCTGTTCTTCTTAATGATCTTTTCTTCCCTAAAACTGATCCCCATACCGCCTCTTTGATTGCCGCTTTCGCCTTCTGTTCCACTTATGTCCTACGCCCTTTTGGGGCGTTATTGTTTGGCTGGATTGGC
>JAGOLG010000123.1 GCA_017994195.1 Rhabdochlamydiaceae bacterium | reverse complement strand
CCAGAAGGCTCGTCACCCCCAATGAGGCCTTGACCAGAGTCACTCAATGCTACGGACACGATCGATCCAGGTGGCCCCGGAGGGAGAGATAAAACAGTCGCGGTTCCTCCAGGGGATATAAGGGCAGCATATGCAGTGCCAGAATCTGCCCCTCCAACGAGACCTAGACCAGAATTGTTCAGTGCTACGCTAAGGATGTTACCGGTACCTGATAGGAGGAGGTTTATAGGGGTTACGACTTCTCCAGGGGATACAAGGGCAGCAAAACCATCAACTAACGTGTCTTCCTGGCCTCCAATGAGACCTTGACCTGAGCTATTAAGTGCTACGCTGTTGATCCTGCCGGCACTTGGAAGACCGGTTAAAGGGGATACATTTCCTGTTGAAGAAACGGTAGCGGCATACGCAGCTAAAGTGCTGAAACTCCTACCACCAAGGAGGCCTTTTGTAGACTGGTTGCTTTGTGCACTTAAGACAGTGCTACTAAGAGCGATTCCAGGCAGAGTTAATGGTGTCGCCACTCCATCATGAGATATTAGAGCTGCGTAAGCAGGTCCGCTGCCAACACCCCCGCTCTCGCCTCCAATGAGCCCCATGTGATTGGCTTCTAGAAATCCGGAAATGAATAAAGCCGGGAGAACGGCGTACTTTTTGACAAAATCAAGGTAGTTCATTAAGACCCTCTAAGTTGCTTTAACTATGAGATACTTAATGCTGAAATTTAGTACAACGAACTTTTATTAGTCAGCGGCGGGCTGACCTGGCTCGCTGGGCTCAATAGACTTGGCAGGTTCGGGAGCAGGTTCGGCTTTGAGTTTGAACATTTTATAGACAATGAAAGCCCAGGCCATAAGAAGGACAAAGCTTCCCCATGAAAGGGTTTTGATCATTTCAGAAAATCCGACAAATTGAATCAGTAGAATAAGGCAGGAGGCAACAGCTTTAGAACTCCTGTAAGCAAAAACATCGATGATCGCTTTTGCTTGGAATTTTTCATCTTGTTTAAGAGGGATGTAAAGCATCTCTTTCAAAACGCCAAAAAGAGAAAAGTCAAATGCTTTGATGGTGACAAAAGCCGCTGAGATCATTGCGAAAGTTGGGAAGAAAATAGAACCAATGGCATTGAACGCTAATAGAAGCGGCATGGCAATGTGGCTGCGGCGCAGACCTAAAAAGTGAATAAAGAGGAACGAGCCAAAAAGCTGCAGCGATAGGCTGAAAAGGTTGGCAATCCCAAAAACTTTACCGCAGTATTCAGTTCTTAGATCCTGTGCTAAAATCGAATGCTCAAGAGATGCATTAAATTGATAATAGATGAGTGTTGTTGTCACCTGCATGACGACGACGATAGATAAAATAAAGGTTAGGTATTTGGAGTTACGGATCGCGCTGACCCCTTGCCAGAAATTAGTGATCCGAGGGCCCTGGACGGTATCTTTGTCAACACTACTGTTTTTCATTAGAAAGTAAAACGCGAAGCCTAAAATACAAAGTAGAGGCAAGCTGCCCAAAAGCAAGTTAGCAGAGCCCATTTTTACTGCAAAGTATCCGGGGAATGCATTTCCTAAAATACCTCCAAGCCCCCCGCAGGCAAAGATGATCCCATACAGATATTTTGCCTCACCCATTTTAACGGTTGAGTGAATGACCGACCAAAGCTGTTGAAACAGGAGCATCACATAGATCTCTTTCCAAATGTAGAACATAAAGGCAAAACTTGGGATTTTTGCCATGAAAAGAGCAGCGCAAGTATTAAAAGTAAAAATGATTGCTAAGATCGAAAAGAACATTTTATGGATGCCGATCTTGGGCAAGAACCTGTTGTAGAGCTCGATCAGTAAAAAATTAAATGGAACAATCGCTAGCCACACATAAGGAAACGCATGGCTTCCATAGGTCGAAAGAAAAATGCTATGGCTGACCGGACGAACGATTCCGTAGTCGCCCATGATGCAAAATCCGCAAATCATTGCACAAAAAATGAACACAGGCTTTCCGCCCGTGACTTTAGTGAGCTGATCTTTTATCGCATTCCATGACATGGGCAGATTATACTATGGGGTTGGGGTTTGAATCAATTCTTACACGAAGCATGTAAAATACTTTTTTCAAAATACTTTTTAACTCTTCCATTAACGTTTGAAGCTAACACACTTCAACAAATAACTGTATCATTAATTTGCAGATTCTATAAACTAAGGGCCTTATGCCCATTACGGTCCATGTTTTAACAAAAAATTCTAGTAATACTCTTTTTGAAACGCTCAAATCCCTAGACTCCTTTCCTGAGGTGATCGTTTTCGATACGGGATCGACAGACGAAACACTGGAGATCGCATCGCAATTTCCTAATGTGAAGATTCATCACGCCTCTATGAAAGGATTTGGAGCCGCACATAACGAAGCTGCCAAACTCAGCTCGCACGATTGGATTTTGTCGATTGACAGCGATGAAACCCTCTCTCCTGAGCTTGTCCAAGAAATCCACGCTCTAAAATTAAATCCCCAGTGCGTCTACGCAATTCTAAGAGACAACTTTTTGCACGGCAAAAAAATCACCTTCTGCGCAGGATGGCATCCTGACTGGGTCATTCGCCTTTATAACAAAACTAAAACTCTCTTCTCTACAGACGCCGTACATGAAAAAGTTCTCACGCAAAACCTTCAAGTTATCAAACTTCATCACACACTCAGACACATCCCCTATCGAACAACAGCGGATTTTCTAGAAAAGATGCAGCTCTACTCCTCCTTCTTCGCAAAACAGCACCAAGGCAAAAAAAGATCTTCTCTTGCCCATGCTATCTTTCATAGCTGGCTGGCATTTTGCAAAAACTACTTCCTTAAACGAGGAATTTTTGGAGGGCGCGAAGGATTCATCCTTTCGCTCTACAACGCTCAGACAACTTATTAC
>JAGOLG010000062.1 GCA_017994195.1 Rhabdochlamydiaceae bacterium | reverse complement strand
AACTCATCTTGAGATCTTGCTTGATTTGCGAGCGTTTCGGCCGCTCTTAGCTGCTCGAGCGCAATCACTGCATCTTGGTAGCTTTTTTCAGAAACTGCATGAGCTTCATGAAGTTTCTCTTCAAGTGCCCGAAGTAAAATAGCGCCGATTCCATCCGGCTCTTGAGGAGGAAGACCGACGCTCCACCCGAGGTTCCATTTTGAAAATTCCATTTTAATATCGCAATATGAGGCGAGCGTAAATTCCCAAATTTTTAAAAGAGCGTTATGAACGAAATTTTTCTGGCCGACACTGAGGCAAAAAGGGGCTGCGTATTCAACGCCTTCGACAACACGTGTTAAGCGCCCTTTTGAAAGAAGTTCATAGAGATCATCGACAAATAAATCGAGATAAAACTCTTGAATTTCAATAGCAGGTGCTGTTGCAAAGCAGGAGCCGACACTCTGTCTTAGCGGCGTAAGACATGCAGCGATAGCTGCGCGCTTAATATGAAAATCTTGTAGTTTTGTTCCAGAGGCAAGATCTAAAGTCCAACAGATGACTTCTTGTGCAAACGCATGGCAGAGGGGGAGCGAAAACCGACGAAATTTTTGAATAAAGTGTGAATCGGATTGCCATTTTTTCAAAAATCTCTGTTGATGTTCTAAGATAGCGCTATCCGAATATCCTCGAAGATCAATAGGAAAGTGCCTGGCAGTCATATGACCCTTAAGCTCTCCTTTTTCACTTACAAGCCGCTCGGCTATTTGCCGGGCCTGAACAAGCGCGCGGTAGCAAAAAGATTCTTGAGGCCCAAATGTGTCTTTGGTTTTTTCAGCCATTCGCTTAGAATACAATATCGTAGAGTTTTGTAACTACCTAGTCTAATCAGGAATTTATGGATATTATTGTTAATGGAAAACCTTTTAATGCTCATGAGATACACTCAGCAAAAGAGATCGCAGAAAAGCTTCACCTCAACGGGCCCGATCAAGCTCTTGCCGTTAAAATCAACGGCACTGCTCGCGACTTAGACACTCCGATCAAAGCGGGTGATGAGGTTGAATTTATTTCATTTGACACACCGCTTGGCAAAGAGATTTTTTGGCACACGTCCGCGCATGTGCTGGCTCAAGCCATTCTCAGGCTTTTTCCAAATGCAAAGCCAACGATTGGACCCCCTATTGAACAAGGGTTTTATTATGATTTTGCAGACCTTACAATTTCCGATGAAGATTTTGAGAAAATTGAAAAAGAAGTTCAAAAAATCATCGATGAAAACTATTCCACAAAGCGTCATGTCCTAAAAGACAAAGCCGACGCAATTGCCCGCTTTAAGTCCAATCCATTCAAAGTCGAACTTATCGAAGGGTTTGATCAGGGAGAAATTTCTGCCTATGAACAAGGAGAGTTTTTTGATCTCTGCCGCGGACCCCATCTTCCAAAACTTGGAAAAATCAAAGCCTTTAAAGTACTTAAAACCTCAGGAGCTTATTGGAAAGGGGATGCTAAAAACCAAGTGCTAACTCGCGTTTATGCCATCTCGTATCCTGATCGAAAATTACTAAAAGAATATCTTCATCTTCTGGAAGAGGCAAAAAAACGAGATCATAAAGTCTTAGGACCTAAACTCGATCTATTCTCTATTAAAGAAGAAGCGCCTGGCATCCCATTCATACACCCCAAAGGAATGATCGTTTGGAACCGGCTTGTCGATTTTTTAAGAGGCCTGATGATGCGGGATCAATACGTCGAAATCAAAACACCGCAGCTGATGAGCCAAGAACTATGGGAAAAATCTGGACACTGGTCCCACTACCGCGCAAACATGTATGCGTTTGAAGTTGAAGAGAAATTTTTTGCGCTCAAGCCCATGAGCTGCCCCGGATGCATGCTTTTTTTCAAATCTCAGTCCCACAGCTACCGCGATCTTCCGATGCGTGTCTGCGAGTTTGGCCATGTGCACCGGCATGAATTCTCCGGAGCGCTTTCCGGTCTTTTCCGCGTCCGAGGGTTTCACCAAGATGACGCTCATCTTTTCATGAGGCCCACCGATGTTAAAGCTGAAATCTTAGGTGTTTTAGGACTCATCGAAGAAATTTATTCTACTTTTGGTCTTGAGTATCGACTCGAGCTTTCAACACGTCCTGAAGAAAGCATCGGCTCCGAAGAATATTGGGAGTATACAACCGCTGGCCTTAAAGACGCCCTTGAAGAATGGGGACAGCCTTTCCGCATCAATGAAGGAGACGGTGCATTCTACGGGCCTAAGATTGATATTCACATTCGCGATGCGCTTGGGAGATCATGGCAATGCGGAACCGTCCAACTCGACATGGCTCTTCCAGAAAAATTTGAGCTAGAATATATGGATAAGGATGGAACGTTAAAACGGCCTGTAATGCTCCATCGAGCCATTTTTGGATCGATCGAGAGATTCTTTGGAATTTTGATTGAACATTTTATGGGGAAATTCCCTTTATGGATCAGTCCTCTTCCAATTCGAGTCATAACAATTGCAGACCGCCATAGCGAATTTGCCCATGAAGTAAAAAGAGAGATTACAAACGCGGGATTCATCTGCGATATTGATGAAACAAGTGAATCGGTGAATAAAAAAATTAGAAATGCTCAACTTCTGCAAATCAACTACATGCTTACTGTAGGGGATAAAGAAGTCGAGAATAAAACAGTGACACTTAGAACGCGGGACAATGTCGTGCATGGAGAAATGAACCTTGCTGCATTTTTAACCTCTCTTAAAAAGGAAATGGAAACAAAATCTCTTACCCCGAGTTTTTAGATGACAACGATCACCGTCTGTAGTTTTAAAGGAGGAACCGCTAAAACATCGACCTCCTTAAATCTAGCTGCTGCTCTTGCTAAATTTCATAAACAAAACGTACTGCTCATCGATTTTGACGCTCAAGCCAATCTAACGACGGGGCTCGGTTATGACCCTGATGCCCACGATAGCTTAGCTTCGGTTCTCCAAGGAAAAAAGAAAATCACGGACGTTATTCTCCCGACCTCTAATCCACGGCTTTCCCTCATCCCTGCAGATACGTGGCTTGAGCGTGTCGAAGTTACAGAAGCTTTAGCTGCTGACCGCTACTCGCATGAAAAGCTACGAGAAATCCTAAAACCATTAAAGCAATTTGATACCATTATCATCGACACGCCCCCTTCTTTATGCTGGCTCACTGAATCAGCGCTGATCGCTTCGCAGTTTGCGCTTGTTGCAGCAACACCTGAGTTTTACAGCATCAAAGGATTGCAGCGCCTTTCTCAATTTATGAATTCTCTATCCCAAAGACATTCTCTTCAAGTCCTCGGTGTGATCCTCTCTTTCTGGAATCCCCGCGGTAAAAGCAACGATGCCTTCCTCGATATCATTGAAGAAACGTTTCCGGGACAGATTTTAAAATCAAAAGTGCGCCGCGATATCACCGTTTCGGAAGCTACGATTTACGGAAAACCGATTTTTGAAACGTCCCCAAAATCACGCGCTGCAGAAGATTATTCAACACTTGCCAAAGAACTTTTAAAGAGGTTAAGAAAATGTCCAAAGTAAATGACCTGTTATTCTCTCGACTAAAACAAAAGTTTTCCAAGATGACAGAGCTTGCCGAAGTCTCTTCAAAAGGACAGCTCTCCAGCTTTTCAGGCGTTTTCAAAGTGCACCCACTTTCGGATTTAGAGCAAAATTCTCTTGAAGATCTTTTAAAATCTTATCAAGGAGAAGCAGAGGTTTCCATCGAAAGAGATCTCCATGTGCTGTCAGGGCTCACCTCTGAAATCAAAGCCATTTCCAACCAAGCCGCTATCTTGCATGGAGAACGGATCAAGAAAGCTCAAGAGGTTTTCAAAAACTATCGTGATGGCGCCTTCTCGGCATGGCTTCTCACAACTTATGGAAACAGACAGACTCCGTACAATTTCCTGCAATACTATGAGTTCTATCTTTCACTCCCTTCAAATCTTATTCCAAAACTCGATGAAATGCCTCGCCAAGCCGTCTATACACTTGCCAGCCGTGATGCTCCCTTAGAAAAAAAGAAAGAACTCTTAGAAAACTACCAGGGCGAAACTAAAAATGAAGTGCTTGAACTCATCCGCCAGATGTTTCCCCTCGAAGAAAATGACGGAAGACGCGAAGACCTCGCGCTTCTTGCCTCTTCCATGATCCAAAAGCTCTCCCGCCTTTTAGGACAGAAAAGATTCAAGCCCACCGAATCAGAAGTTCTATCTTTAAAAACGGAGCTTGAATCACTGCTTGAGCTTCTCAGCAAGAAAAGCTGAATTAGTGGCATCATTTGCCCTGTTTTATTAAAATAGAACGAATGGCAAAAAAATTAAGTTTAATTTTTTCAGTGCTTTTTCTTGATTTTTTGACATTCTCGGCTGTCATTGCGTTTCTTCCACTCTTTTTTTTAGAGACACCGCATAGCTTCTTTGCCTCAACTTTTTCCATTAAACTACGCTATATTCTTTTAGGAATCTTATCTGCGACCTATCCGATTGGACAAATGATTGCAGCTCCCTTTTTAGGGCACCTTTCAGACCGCTTAGGACGAAAAGGAATTCTGCTCTCGTCCTATCTTGGCAATGCTGCCGGCTATCTCATTTGCAGCATTGGGATTTTGACTCAATCTATTCTTCCTCTTTTCATTGGAAATTTTATCGCTGGCTTGACAGGGGTCAACCTCTCTACCACCAATGCAATTATTTCAGATGTCAGTATTGATGAAAAACGATCGAAATTCTTTGCGATGTCGCACCTGATGCTAGGGGTTGGATTTATCTTAGGGCCCTGGATTGCAGGGCAAGCTGTTTCGTTTTCAAACCATCTTTTCCAAGCTTGCTTTTACCTCTTTGTCGGCTGCGCAGCTTTTTCATTTTTGAACTTTTTATTAATCTTCCGGTTTTGGTCCCATGATACTGAAAAACTTGCTGTCCCTAAATGGACTGAGGTTCGTTTTAGAGACTTTTTAAAATGTGAAAAACCTCTTAAAGCACTTCTCTGGGCAGAGTTTTTGATCTTTTTTGGATGGTATTTCTTCATCAAGACATTTCAAGTCTTTCTGATTGAGAAAATCGGATGCAATGAAGGCCAGGTCTTTAACATTTACTCGCAATATGGCCTATGGTTTGCTCTTTCGCAGGTTGTTTTTATCCTCTGGCTTCATAAATACTCCCGATCAGAGAAGTTTTTCCGCAGCTTTATTTTTCTCTTTGCATTTTCTATTCTCGTCCTATCACTCATGCAAAACTATACGATGACATGTTTCATAGTCCCTCTTTTTACCTTTGCTTATGCTTCTCTTGTTCCGTCTCTTACGGCGCTGGTATCAGATTATGCTTCATCGCATGACAATGGAAAAGTCATGGGGCTTCATCAATCCACACAAGCTATCGCAAAGATTTTAGGACCTCTTATCGCCGGAGTCTTGCTAACACTGACTCCCTTAGCAACAGTCCTCTTCAGCCCGCTCTTTATTTTAGCAAGCAGGCTCTTCTTTGCGCTGGGATCTGAAAAGAAAAAAACTATTGAAGCTAGTTAGCGATTTCTTTAAGGTTCAATTCTTTTTCAAGAATCTCTGCCCATTCTTGGGCGTGTTTGAGAAAACGGGGAAACTCCTTGCCAAAGTCTGAAGGATGAACCTCTTGTGTCCAATGAATGGTACCTACAATCGCATCGATTTCGAGCATTCCCTCATTATCCCATCTCAGCTGCTGAATCAGCTTCAGGCAGTCATGGATTTCTTTAGGAAACTCTCCTCGTCCTTCAAAAATAGGGGTAGAAATTTTCCAGGCTGTCCGTCTAGGAATTTTTTGAATTAAAACCTCCCACCCATCAACCTCGATCCGAGTCATTGATTGAAGATAGAGATGGATAAAAGGCAATAGGTACGACATGCCTTACATTATATAGTATCTATTACTTTATCTCCCCATTTAAGTTTGTTTATTTGTTTATACTCTTTCTGTTTCTTTGATACTGTTTCTAGATTGATTCCGTGTTCTGTGCATAACGTCAAGATTGTGTGCCCCTTACGCCTCAAGGAATCTTTTACCATTCTTCCATAAAAAGATTTGACACTTTCTTTGGAAAGAATGACATAACTAAATTTTTCATCTTCATACCCCCGAGACCCTTCTTTGGCCCACTGATGCTCCCTAGATCTTTCAAGCCGAACCCCAAAATGACACCACTCATTTGATCCCTGCCAGGGACACTTCTGGTTATGGGGGCAAGGAGCTAAAACAATGCCACCTTTTTGAATAAGCTCCTCTCGAGCCTGTAACATCGCAGCATATCCTCGAGGAGTTCCCGGTTCGACAATTACTAGATACTTGCGCGCTGCTTCCCACGCCTGGTTTAAGACAGAAAGACTTTTGATCTCGCCCCATGAGTATGAAAACAGCACCATGTCATGCTGCTTTACATCTAGCTTGCTAGCCGATTCGTTTTTCCATGTAATCGGCTTCCCATCTAATCGTTCCTTTCCAATTTTGACAAACTCTCGATCGAGTTCAACAAAAGTTGCTTCTTGAATCATAGGAAAAGCGTTTGCTGTGGCTTCCCACGATCCGCCGGGCCCGGCTCCAATATCGAGATAGGATAAAATGTGAGCCCCTTCTAGTTCTTGAAAAACGCGAGCAAGGGCTGCCTCTGTCGCAGGAAGTCGCGTCACTAAATAGGCGTGCCTATCTTCCATGGACCGCAGGTAGGGGGTTTCCCCTTTACGATAACGCTCTGATAAAGCTTGAGCTGCTTTTTTTATTTGGTCCGGCGAAAACATATTTAGAATGATATCTTATTTGCGCGAGAGAAAAAAGAGGGGAATTGCGCTGAAAAAAGTAATGATACCTGCTAAAAATAGACAATCATCGATCGATTGAATGAAAATTTGCCCCTGAACAAATTCAAAAATAAACTGCTGGGCCTGGGAAAAAGCTTCCATGGCAGTACTTCCAAAGCTCGTCTTTCCAACCAGTGAAATTTTTTGGGCGATCTGCTCAAATGCAGGACTTGAAGAATCCATCACCCCGCCGATAGCTGATGAATGATACACTTGTCTATTGGTAAAAATTGTTTCAAAAACTGCAACGCCAAGTGCAGCGCCGATTTGCCGTTGAACCGTAAAAAGACCCGAGGCTTGTGAAATCTTTTCTTCCGAGATTTTCGACATAGTAATCGCCAAGAGAGGAGCAAATAAAAATCCCATTGCAGCGCCGCGGGCAATGAACAACCAAACCATTGTTGACTCTGAAGTATAGAGGCTAAACTTGCTGTTGAAATGGTAAGTGATTGCAAGAACTACAATACTGCACAACACTAAAAACATTGGAGGAACTTTTTTTGTGAGCCAACCCGACAGCCCCCCAAAGACACACTGAGCAAGACCTAGCGGGAGAAGAACAAGTCCCGTTTGGATTTGTGAATAATTCAGCCCATTTTGCAAATAGAGCGGTAGTAGAAAGCTCGACCCAAAGAGTGTGAATGAAAAAACAAAAAGAACAATGTTTCCCATAAGGAAGTTTCTTTCTTTAAAAATCCTTAGGTCGACAATGGGATAGGGATGGGATAGCTCAATTTGGAGAAACAGAATGAGCGAAACTCCCGAAATTAAAAATGAGACCAGCGTAAATGCCGAAGTCCATCCCTCTGCATTCCACGGAGCATTTCCACTTGAAATTCCCACGAAGAGCAAAACTAAAAAAGTTGAAAGCGTAATAAGTCCCCACCTGTCAAACGTGTGGATTTCTTTTCGCTTGGTTCGTTTTAATACCACCCAAGCAAACAAAAAAGTCACAATACCAAACGGAAGATTGATGAAAAAAATCCACTTCCAATTGATCATCTCGATCAAATAACCGCCTACTGCAGGACCTAGAGAAATCGCTGCGGCAATTGCAATTGAATAAAATCCAAGCGGAACTGTTCGGTATTCCTTGGGGAATTCACTTGTAAAAAGGGTCATTCCAACCGGCGTTAATATTCCCCCGCCAAAACCCTGCAACACACGGAAAAAAATAAGCGATTCAATATTCCAAGCAATTCCACAAAGGTAAGAACTAAAAACAAAGAGAACTAGACCCGACATAAAAGCTTGCTTGGCTCCATAGTGCTCTGTGAGCCACCCAGAAACAGCCAAAACAATAGAGAGCGAAATTAAATATGCCGTTGAAACCCACACGACTTGGCTGATTGTTTCTCCAAAAGCCGCCATGATCGTAGGAATCGCCACGTTCACAATGGTTCCATCTAGAACAACCATAAACGTACTCATCATCACCGTAATAAGAACATACCACGGATAAGCCTGATGATCGCTGGAAAGAGAGGGAAACATTCGAATGGCTCGCCTTCGTAAAAGCCCTTCAAACATAGTTACCTAGCTCGAATCTTAACTTTGACTGACATCCCTGGGCGAAGGTAAAGCCTGGAAGTTTCATCTGAAATAGCAAAAGAAATTCTAAGAGGAACCCGTTGCGTTACTTTTGTAAAGTTACCGGAACTATTATTGGCCGGAATGAGAGCAAATTGAGAAGCTGCAGCAGCTCCTACCACCACCACAGACCCCTCTATTTCCAGGCCAGGATAGGCATCAAATGTTAACATGACTGGATCTCCCACACGAATCGTTGAAATTTTCGTCTCTTCAATATTTGCATCGACCCATACATTCACAAGATCCATGAGCGTCAAAGTTGTTTGCCCCGCGCCAACCACATCACCGGCATAGTGCCATACCTTCGCAACAACTCCAGCTGCCGGAGCTCTGACATGCGAAAGCTCAATCTGTTTTTCAACCATCCGGAGATCAGCTATTTGCACTTCAACCAAAGACATAATTGATTGAAGCATCGTCTCGGCCATTTCGAGATTCTTCTCCGCAAGAGTCATCATTTCAACAGAAATGATCCCGGCCCCAAATTCAGTCCTTGCCCTTCGAAAATCATCCCGTGCTAGATCGCGCCGAATTTGCTGCAGCTTTACTTCATCCTGCGCATGTCCAATTGCCGCAATCGCTTTTTCTTTTTGAAACCGAAGAAGAGTATCGTCAATAACAAAGAGCAAATCACCCTTCTCAACTGCCGCCCCTTCCTCAACCTGCATCTGAACAATCTGTCCCGCTACAACAGGACTAATAGACATATCCACAGCCCCGATCATGGCGTCATCTGTGGATTCAAAGGGGTAAAAATGGACCCTCCAAAACCAAAAAATGCCAATCAAGACCGCCATCAAAATAAAGGCGATATAATAGATTTTCCGCTTCTCGCGAAAAAAAGCTGCTTTACTTTCGTCCATCTCTATTTGGGAACATACAATTAAAGAAATTAGTTAACAACCATGAATCTATTATCTCTTGCCGTCTATCACCTTACCGGCGCCGGTAAGCCAATAACCACGCTTGTTGAAATGTCCGTTGATTTCCTGTATGACAACCCTTAGGTAGACCATGGAATACAAATATGACCATTTTGGTATCCCAGTAAAGCAAAAGAGCAATGGGATGATTTATTTCCCTGAATTCAAAGTCTGGTGTTCCGACTACGAACAAGATCCTTATCGCATCGAATGGATCTTTTTCGAAAAGGACACGCCTTTTCATCCCCTCATTCAAACGGTGACCCATGTCTGCTTCCTAGTTCGGGACATACAAAAAGCCGTCCTCGGAAAAAAGCTCCTTTTGAACCCCACCAATTTCCAAGGCTACCAGATGGCTTTCATCGAAGAAAATGGCGTGCCGATTGAATTCATTCAACCGCCAAGTTCTGATTAAAATGCAAAGGATCTAAGGTATTGGCTTGCCGGCCCCGGCAAGCCAATACCTCATTTACTTTGTGTGTTGGAGACAACCTTAGTTAAACTCAACCGTTCAATTAGAAATTCTGGCTTATCGCTGGATGGAAGCCGGTCTATAACTTGAGCGATTCCTTCTTTCTCGAGAAGGGTTGTCATGATACCTGTTTTTGTAACTAGGGCTGCATCTAAACCAGCTCCATGTGCGCCACGTATATCTGTTTCTGGGGTGTCTCCGATCATGAGAATTCTGTTTCTCTGAATATTCCGGGGAATTTTCTGCAAGGCCGCTTCGTAGATAATTGTAGAAGGTTTACCTATCAAATAAACTGGTGCTTGCTCTTCAGTAAACATCTGAGCAATGCTTCCTTGACGAACAACAGGACGAGGAGGGAGTCCTTCCATCGCTACTCGATCTGGATTCACGCAAAGAACTGGAATCAATTTGTTGACAGCTTGAACTTTGTCTCGAAAGACCTCAGGATCTTCTTGATCTACACCATCGATATGGGGAATTGAAATATAAACAAAATCAGCGTCATCAAGATTTTCTACTTCTCGATATTTTGTACCCTCAAAAAGCTGATGATGAGAGCCAAAACGAGGGTGAATGGAGCCAAATAACCAATAGGTGTCTCGCGGAGTAGGAAATGGCAACGCTCCTTGCAATAACAAACTCTTAGCTACTTCCCCCGATGTAAGAATAAAATGGTAGTGTACTCCCTTGCAAAGACCATGGTTCTTAAGTTTCTCCTCTTCTTTTGTAGTGGGTTGAGTTGAATTTGATAAAATTCCAACGTGTTTTCCTTGAGCCACTAAATAAGCCATTGCCTCGGCAGCTCCAGGAAGAACGCCTAATTCACTCGATCCCCAAAAAACACCATAAGCATCCAGAAGAAACGCATCATAGTGGGAACTCAAATCCTCGAAAGAAAGA
>JAGOLG010000122.1 GCA_017994195.1 Rhabdochlamydiaceae bacterium | reverse complement strand
TGTGCGCTCATCGGATGCCTTTGCTCCTTTTTACACAATCCCTTATGACACAGCCTTTGAAATGAAGTCGCGCTCTGAAGGATCATGGCTTAGTTGCAAATCGCTACTCCTTGGAAAAGAGACTCCGCCTGGCAAAGCACTTTCTGGAAACGTCAATGTTAATGTTATAAAACTAACGCTGCCGAACATAGAACCTCAAACCTTTCAACTCTCTTCCAATTTTTCCCTGTTTGGCGATCGAAGCTGGGATCTTTCCCACCTGGCTATTTTAAGCCCTTTCATTCAGCTCCAAGGATCGGCAGAATTTAATCCGGAAGGGTTCCCCACAAAACTTCATACCTCTGTCTCTCTTCCTGATCTTTCTAACTTCTCAAGTTATTTAAAAGGTCACGCTAACGGAGAGATCGAATTAAGAGATGAAAAGTGTCATATTACTCTTTCTACTCCTGAATTCACCATAGATAAAACAACATTCCAAAATGGCAGCTTAGAACTTTTAGCCCAAATTCAAGAAAGTCAATGGACCGCCGCCTTAGAAATGAAAGCGCAGCATCCTGATTTAGGATATGAAGCTTCTTCTGAGCTCATTTGGTCGCCAAAAAATATTTTCGAAGTTAAGTCTTTTGACCTTGTCTCAAAAAGCGGGCGGATTGCAGGAGACGTTACCATCTATAACCCGAATCAAATCGTAGGAGGTGCAAATTTTCAAATCACCGACCTGTCTTCTCTTTCAGAGCTCATGGGCCTTGAGTTAGCAGGCCTTATAGGAGGAGAGATCCAATTTGAAGGAGATCAAGTTCAGGTGCATGCTCTCGGTAAACACCTAAAAGTCAGCCAATTTCTTTCCAATCGCGTTGAAATCGATCTATCGCATCTAAAACTTTCCTCTCCCCTCCAAGGAAAGATCAACATCATGAGCGATGAAGCGTTTTTCCGAGATATCTATTTCACATCTTTTGGTTTTGAAATGGGATCAGAAAACCAAAGCTGGAACTATGCCTTAAATGCAAAAGGAGAATGGAAAGGACCTTTTGATCTATTAACACATGGCATGATGAACTTTTCATCCGGACATTTTCAACTCCTCTGCAATGAGCTTTCAGGAAGAATGCTTGATAAAAAGATTACATTGCATGAGAAGTGCACTTTTGAGCTCTCGCACAATGCATTTAAAATAGAAGGTCTAGATCTTTCGATCGATGAAGGACATTTTAAAACCTCCTCGATGTGGGATGAGACGCATGCAGCTCTTAAAATGAGCGCAGAACATTTCCCTCTCGACTTTCTCGCTCTTTTTACACCCCGCTTTTCACTCAAAGGGCTTTCTTCCATTGATGTTGACCTAGAAGGAGCAAAAGATCAGCTAGAAGGACATTTAAATTTCGTTTTAGAGCACGCTGACATCTATCCCGCAGGAAGCACAAAACCAATCCAAACAAAGGGAACGCTCCAGGCCAATATTGCCAACCAAACACTTCAGCTTCACACTCACTTGGTTGCAACAGAAGACCAGATTTGCAATATCTCGCTCAGCCTTCCCATCCAGTTTAAACTAGACCCTCTCAAAATTACAGTCCCCGAAGATCTTCCCATTGCAGGACAGTGCACTATCGAAGGATATACGCAGCAGCTCTTTGATTTTATCAATATAGGCTCGCAGCGCGTCGGAGGATTTTTATCATGCCGCCTGCTGCTTAGCGGCAGCTTAAACACTCCCGTTCTTCATGGCCCTCTTTCCGTTCAAGGCGGCTTTTATGAGAACTATTTCATCGGAATTGCTATCAAAGACGCCAATGTGACAGCACAAGCTACCGGCCACGAGCTTATCATTGAAAAGGCCACGACAACAGATGGAGAAAAAGGAACATCCGAGGCCACAGGAATTTTCTACTTGAAAAAGCATCTTCCCTTCCACCTACAAGGAACCATTCAGCACTTTCGAGTGATCCGGTTTGATTGGCTCACCGGCGCCTGTTCAGGACCTTTTACCATTGATGGCGATTTAGAAGGAGCGCTTGCCAAAGGAAAACTCACCCTCGATGAGGCCGACGTGACCATCCCCGATCAGCTTCCCTCCGACCTTCCGATTCTCCCCATCATGTTCATCAATGAACCCGAATCCCATTTTAAAAAGTTTCAATATTCCGAGCCTTATCCCTTCCGATACGACTTGGATGTCCATGGAGATCATGATCTGCGCCTATCAGGACGCGGCATTGATGCAGAACTTGAAGGCGATATCCACATGACAGGAAAAAACCTCTCCGTCATCGCAACAGGCGCCCTCCACACCAAAAAAGGGAAGTTTTCCTTTGCAGGAAAAGATTTTATCATTAACCAAGGTGAAATCCTCTTTTCAGAAGAAAAAAGCTTTTTAAACATTACAAGTACAGTTGAATATCCCAGCTTGACGGTCACCGTTCATTTCCGCGGAGATCTACGCTCTCCCCAGCTTATCTTTGAATCAAATCCTTCCATGCCGACAAGCTCGATTCTATCAAGAATTTTGTTTAACAAAGATGTATCAGAACTCTCGGCCGGACAAGCCATCCAACTCGCTAATACCATTGTCACCCTGTCCGGTAGTTCAGGGCCCAACGTCTTAGAATCGATCCGCAAAAGCCTTGGCATTGACAGGCTTTCCTTCTCTTCCGATGAAGAGACCGGATCTGTCTCTGTTCAGATCGGTAAATACATCACTCAAGGTGTGATGATTTCCCTGACCCAAAGCACAGAAACAAGCTATGTTAAAGTCGAAGTTGAGCTTAAAGCAGGATTTGTCCTTGAGGCTGAAACCCAACAAGACAATCAAGGAAAGTTTTCATTTAAGTGGAATAAGAATTACTAAAGCCATGCACATCGCATGGCTTTAGTATAGAAAAAATTAGCGGTTGCTTGCGTCTTCCATTTCTTTTTGCTGGAGACGT
>JAGOLG010000061.1 GCA_017994195.1 Rhabdochlamydiaceae bacterium | reverse complement strand
CTGTTAATGCAAGAAGCATTATGAGCATTTTGATGCTTGCGATAAAGAAAAACAGCCTTGTTACTTTGACAGCTGAAGGAGAGGATGCCGAAGAGACACTGATCAAGCTTGTTTCAGCTTTTGAAGCGCAATTTGGAGAACAAGAAAGTTGAATCAAGAAAAAGAAATTCACATCAAAGGAGCTCCTGTTAGCGAGGGAATCGCGATTGGCATTCCAGTTTTTCTTTCTTCAGAAGGAGAGCAAGTTCCTGATTTTCCAATTACGACAGGTGAGGTTGAGAATGAAATTGCCAGGTATCGGCAAGCTCTTTCATCCAGCCGCCATGATTTGAAAAAACTTCAAGATGATCTGACCGAAGAAGGATCCAACGAAATTGCTTCAATCATTGGAACTCATATTGAAATGCTGGATGATCCTCTCATGACCACTCACATGGAAACGAAGATCCGTGAGATGCTCAAGAATACGGAAGCTGTTTTTCATACGGTGATCCATGATTACGAGCAGCGATTCAGCGAAACTCCCGATGGTTTTTTCCAGCAGCGCCTCACTGATGTCAGGGATTTATCTCAAAGAGTTCTCAGAAATCTATGCGATTCTAATAAAGTCTCTTTTGATGAAATCCCTCAAGACGCAATTGTTTTTGCAAAAGAACTCATCCCTTCTGATACAGCTTCTATACAAGCTTCTCGCATCAGCGCTTTTGTAACCCAAAGCGGGGGCGGAACTTCTCATGCAGCGCTCATTGCTCGGGCAAAAGGGATTCCATATGTTTCCAGTGTTAGCATGGACGTACTAGAAAAATCCAAAGGATCATGTGTCATCGTCGATGGACGGACAGGGGATATCATTTTGAATCCTACAATGGATACGATTGAGAAATATGAAAAACTAAAAAAACGTCTTATGAAACAATATCAGCAGCTCGAGAAGGATAAAGATCTTCCTGCTGAAACATTGGATGGTTATCAAGTTGAGCTCTTTGCCAATATCAACAATTTGGGTGATTTAGAACTTGCCCATCACCACTGTGCAGCTGGTATTGGACTTTTCAGGTCTGAATATCTTTTTCTGAAAGACCCGACACTTTTTTTTGATGAAAAAGGTCAGATTGATGAGTATAGAAATATTTTCGATCATTCTCAAAATCTATTAATGACTTTTCGGGTGATGGATTTAGGGGGAGATAAATATTCAGATCTCTTTCCTGAGATGTCTAGGGAGCCTAACCCTGTTTTGGGATGCCGAGGGATTCGTTTTCTTCTCAGAAGGCAAGATGTCTTTAGAATCCAGATGAGAGCTGTTTTACAAGCAGCTGTAGGTCATCGTGTTCGGCTTTTACTTCCTTTGATCGCCGATATCCACGAGCTTCGCGAGGTGAAAATTTTTATTCAGAGAATTAAAGAAGAATTACGAATGGAAGGAGTTCCATTTCTTGAAGAGACGCCTATTGGCTGCATGTTAGAGGTACCATCTGCTGTTCTCATCTGCGATGCGCTCGCGCAAGAGAGTGATTTTCTAGCTCTTGGAACGAATGATCTGATTCAATACACGCTGGGAATTGATCGAAGCAACCCAGGAATGAGCGACTTTTACTATCCCACGCATCCCGGTGTGATTCGAATGATCCGGATGACGCTACTAGAAACAAAGAGATATGCAAAATCGGTCACTATTTGTGGAGAGATGGCATCCAATCCGCTCGTTACAGCTCTTCTTTTAGGAATGGGTGTTCGGCAGTTTTCCTGTGCGCCTCGTTTCATTCCTCTCATAAAACGAATGATTAGGCATTTATCGCTTGTGGATGCTGTCGACATTGCCGAACATGTTTTAACACTGAAAACATCTGAAGATATTTCTAAATACCTTCACGCAGAAATTAAAAAGGTCTCCGGCGAGCCGTTACAGTGAGAAATGGGTAGATTCTGACGACTGAGCTAGCTTCTGATTTGCATCTGCAAATGCTGCCTGGATGAGATCTTGCAATCCTTCTACATCGCTTGGATCTACGCAAGCAGGTTTGATCTCAATTTTTTTAACACTGTGATCGCCTGCCAGAACAACTGTTACAAGGCCGTTTCCGGAAGAGCCTGTAAATTCTTGCTGTTTTAGATCATCGCGCATTTTTTCATATTGAGCTTCGAACTGTTTAGCTTGCTTTTTGAGTTTTGAAAAACCACTTCCCATATTTTAAACTCCTTTTTTTAGTGTGCCTTCAAGTTCAACGGCTGCAAATCGAAGAATCGTATCATAATGACTTTGCGGGCGGGAAGGGGATGTGACTAGAGGAGCCTTGTCTAATTCGCGTGGCGGGTCCAATTCGCGTGGCGGCTCTGGGATTGGGTCTATTTTAACTTCTATTGGCGCCTTCACTTGAACTGCGGGCTTATGAGTATGCACAGGAACGTTTCCTGAAGAAAGTTCTTCCAACTTACGCACTAGAGAGGGGAGTGAAACTCGTTTTAAACTGCGAATGAGGTGAAGGAAAATCATCTCAAGCGTGACGCGCCTAAAAGTTGTTTTATTCAGCTCTTTGATCCATCCGGTAAGATAATCGAGTATATATAGGAGGTGGTCTTGTGTAAAAATGGATGTCATTTTGCGGTAGTGAGCCTCGTCTTGGGGCTGAAGATAGGTCTGAAGCGGTATCTTAAATTGCATCAAGAGGTGTGTGCGGTAGTGTTCCAATAGCCCTTCAAGAAAGGTGTGAAGCTCGCGTCCTGTTGAAAAAAGAGTGTGAGAAAGTTCAAAAGCAGCAGAGAGATTTTCTTTTTCGATGGCTTCATCCAACTGAAAATAGAAATGGCGCGGTGTCACTCCTAGAAGTCTGGCAGCAGTCTCGAAGGTTATGGCTGATTCTTTATAACAGAGGAGCTGGTCGAAAATAGATTCAGCATCACGAAGCCCCCCCTCAGCAATGTGGGCAATGAGCTGCAAAGCGCCTTGTTCAACAGGGGTGCCAAGATCGTTTGCTATAGACTGAAGCTTTGCAGTGATCTGATCGATGGTGAGCCGTTTTAAGTCGAATCTTTGACAGCGGCTCATGATAGTGGATAGAACTTTATGCGGCTCTGTAGTCGCAAAGAAAAATTTTACATTGCTAGGGGGTTCTTCAAGTGTTTTAAGAAGAGCGTTGAAGGCCTCTTTTGTAAGCATATGGACTTCGTCGATGATGTAAATTTTATACTTACTGCCAGCTGTGGAATAGCCGATGGTATCGTTGATTTGGCGAATATCGTCAATTCCTCTATTGGATGCGCCGTCTATTTCATGAACATCGAGAGATCTTCCTTGCATGATTTCAAGGCAGGAAGGGCAGCTGTTGCACGGTTCTTGCTCCTCTAATAATCCTTGGCAGTTCAAGGCTTTTGCAAAAAGCCTGGCCAGGGTTGTTTTTCCGGTACCTCGACAGCCGCAGAAAAGATAGGCAGGGGCGACTTGATCGAGTTTAATCGCATTTTTTAATGTTGTGACAATCGATTCTTGGCCAACAATCGATTTAAATGTCTGTGGACGGTACTTGCGTGAAAGATTTTGATACATAGTTTTGAGTATAGCTGCTTGCTGATTAATCGTCTTTAGATCATGATCTTATAGTCTTTAATGGAAATAGGATCAAAATGATGCACTTTTTCCTAGAGGCTCTCTTAATTATGAATCGAAGGATTTTATTATGATCCTGAAAATGATCCATAGGTTGCTGGCGAGTATAAAAAATTTGACCAACAACGATTGGAAATGGGTTTATAAGTCCTTATTTGTTACTTGTTTTATTCTAACTCTGGCCTATTTTCTCCATTTTCGTGAAGTGCGAGTTGATCGTTTAGAAATGGGCAGCGTTGCAAAAAAATATGTGCTTGCTCAAGTGTCATTTGATTTTCCCGATATAGAAACAACGCGGATGCTAAGGGAAGAATCTCTAAAAGATATCGGTCTGATTTACTATTTTGATGATGAAGAAATCATGAAGGCAAAAGATCAAATTGAAGATGAGTTAATCCATAATCCGCAATGGAGAGAACAATTTCCTTCGTTGACTTTTGATGATCTCATGAAAGCCAACGATGCTATCCGCGATGCTCTAATAAAGCTTGAGTTTACAGATGCAAGGACAGTTGAAAAACTCGCTCTTCTGCAGGTCAACTCATTAAAATTTCTTTCTTGCGAGGGAGATGGAAAGGAAGGGCTGTCTATGGAGTGTGTTTGGGAGCAAGTTCAAAAAGCAGCCTTTCCAGACTCGATGGGAGAAGCTTCTCAGTTTATGTTACATAAATATCGAAGTTATCGTTGGCACTTTGAACAAGACTTTGATTTGCGACACAAGTTAAGAAAATACATTAAAGAACATCTTCCGACCCGAATGACTCATGTTGAAGCAGGAAGCCGTATTATTAATGCAGGCGACGAGGTCACGCGGCGTCACTTGAATATGCTGCAAGAGATGAAAAAAGTGCTTACTGAAGAACAGAATTCTCTTAAACCCCTCACAGTGCTTGGAAGTGTTTTTTTCTCTATAATCTTGGTTTCAGTGTGTCTGGTTTATTTTTACAAATTTCATCTTTCGATTATCGAATCATTTTCAAAATTGTCACTGATTGCAGTTGTAACTATATTGACGCTTTGTTTTGCCAAGCTGAGTGAATACTTCATCAGTCAACAGAGTTTTTTCGTAGATGCTTGTCGTTTGCCTGTTTACCTCCTCTTTGCTAGTGTGACTCTTTCTGTATTAATAGATCGAACAATTGCCTTGTTTATATCAGGACTTATTACCATTTTACTGAATATTACTCTTGCTACGAGTTATCCCGATTTTGTGATTATGAATTTAACAACTGCTGTCCTAGGGATTGTATGGACCAAGGGTGTTCGTAAAAGGAAAGAGATTTTTACCATTTGTTCTAAAGTCTGGCTTAGTTCAATTCCAATGATATTTGCACTTTATTTTCTTAAGAATCAGTTCTGGAGTCGTCAAATACTCAATGACTGCGTAACGACCAGTTTCTTTATTTTTGCCATTTCCATGCTGATTGTTGCATTTTTGCCATTTTTAGAATCCACTTTTGGAATCGTCACAGACATGATCCTTTTAGAATCGGGAGATAGTAACAATCCACTTCTTAGACGTTTGAATTTGGAAGCCCCCGGAACATATCAACATTCATTGAGTGTTGCTAATCTTGCTGAAAATGCAGCTCTTGCAATTGGTGCCAACGCTCTTCTTTGCCGCGTGAGTGGTCTTTATCATGATATTGGCAAGGTTATTCAGCCCAGTTATTTTACTGAGAATTTAGGCGATGGATTTAACATGCACCAGCTTCTTACGCCGGTAGAGTCTGCTCAAGTTATTATTCAGCACGTGACAGAAGGAATTAAGCTCGCAGAAAATGCAAATCTTCCTAAACCTATTATCGATGTTATTCGTGAGCACCATGGAACAACTCTTGTTTATTATTTCTACCACGCCCATATCGAACAAAATCGGTCAAGATCTCTTGGACTAGAAGAAGGCTTTTTCCGTTATCCAGGGCCTACACCCCAGTCACGCGAAGCTGCTATTGTGATGATCGCTGACTCCATCGAAGCTACTTTTAGATGTGAGCGTGTGACAGATGAAAAAAGCATTACAGCCCTCATAGAGGGAATTGTAGGTGATAAAATCAAAGAGCATCAACTTGATGCTTCAGGGCTGACTTTTGATGATCTTGAAGCCGTTAAAAAAGCTATTTTCCGCTCGCTCCTTGCGATTGTTCATGTTCGTCCCAATTACCCGATAAAACCAAAGTCGATTTCTCAAAACAAAGCCTTTGTCTAAAAAAATCTTAAAGGAGATTCTTTTGGCTCGACAAATATGATTGTCAATCAGGTGAGAATGCTCCTTCTGAAAATAGATCTTTTAAACTTTTTGCAGTTGAAGAAGGGAGCGAAGATAGCTTTCTAGGATTTGAGAAAGCTTATCAAGGCTTGTTTGACACTCATTGATGCTTAAAGCGACCGAAGCGCTAGGAG
Organism: Rhabdochlamydiaceae bacterium; assembly: GCA_017994195.1. GTDB lineage: Bacteria > Chlamydiota > Chlamydiia > Chlamydiales > Rhabdochlamydiaceae > PALSA-1444. The sequence continues at coordinate 4,812 of JAGOLG010000061.1, read as the reverse complement.
ATCTATAAATGCTAAGATAGGCTTTGAGTTTAGGTTCTGTTCCGGAAGGGCGGATTATGAGTGTGCTGCCGTCTTCTAATGTCCACTCGAGGACATCTGCGCGTGGAAGAGAAGAGGTTTTTTGAAGGTAATCTAGAGTTTGGATGATTGTTTGATCACCTAAGATGGAAGGAGGATGATCGCGAAGTTCCTTCATTAAATGGCATATGGCGTTGAGTCCTTCCTTTCCATTTGAAACATCAAGGGAGAGTGCTTTTTCTTGATAAACCCCAAAGTGGCGGTAGATGTCATGGAGAAGATCAAGGAGTGTTTTGCCTTGAGCTTTTAAATCAGCAGCTATTTCTGCAAACAGGCAGGCAGACGCGATGCCATCTTTATCACGGCAGCTAGTTCCAATGAGATATCCAAAAGATTCTTCTGCTCCAAAGAGAAAGGCCTGATCTTTGATTTCCCATTCTCGTATCTTTTCACCGATATATTTAAAACCTGTCAATACACGTGTGGTTTTGACTTGATAGGCGCTGGCGATTTTATCAACAAGAGGGGTTGTAACAATTGTTGTGACAATGCCGCTTTTTGGGGAAAGCAATTGTTTTTTAGATAATGTATCGCATAGATAAAATGTCCCAAGCGCAGCCAACTGGTGTCCATTTAGTGTGATAGGTGTTCCAAGGTGGTTAATCACAACACCGAGGCGGTCTGCATCGGGATCTGTGACTAGCAAAAGATCTGAATTAGAGTTCATGAGTAAATCGATTCCTTCATCAAGAGCTGCGGGAGATTCTGGATTTGGAGAAGAGACTGAAGGGAAGCTGCCATCGATTTTGCATTGTGATTGGACAAGTAAAGGCTCTGAGAAACCGCACTTTTGAAGCGCTTTCGGCAGGAGGGTAATCCCGGTTCCATGGAGGCTGCTATAGCAAACTTTGAGTTCTTTTTTTGTGGCGGATGAAAAAATAGGATGAGAAGATAGAGTTTTTAGATAAACATCATCTAGGTCCTCATCAATCCAAGAGAGGAGGGGAGATGATAGGTCGGCTAGCTGCACTGCTGAGTAAGAGGGGATTTTTTCTATTTCTTCAATGATCCCGATATCATGGGGAGCTACAATTTGTGCGCCATCGCTCCAATAGACTTTATAACCGTTGTATTCTTTGGGATTGTGCGAAGCGGTAATCATAATGGCTGCTGCCGCTTTAAGATGGCGGCAAGCAAAAGAAATAAAAGGAGTAGGCCTGAGAAAGGGGCATAGATGAACTCGAATCTGGTTTCCAAGAAGGATACGAGCGGTTTCATGAGCAAAAAGCTCTGAATTTTCGCGGCTGTCAAAACCAATGACGACGCCTTGTGCCGGATCTCCATGTTTCTTGAGATAGTTTGCAAGTCCTTGAGTGGCTTTTCGAATGGTGTAAATGTTTAAGCGAGAAGTTCCCACACCCATGATTCCACGCAATCCGCCCGTGCCAAATTTGAGTTCGGTGAAAAAAGCAGATTCCAGTTCAGAGGGTGTATTACATAGTTTTTTTACTTCTGTGCGTGTTTGAGGATCAAAATAAGAATCCTCCATCCACGGACGAGCTTGCTCTAAGCTCGGCTTTGTACAATTTTGTAGCGGCATTTCCGAGAGAATCGTTGTCAAATTCTTCGTTTTTTCGCTCATTAATAACGCCTTCGGTTATGAATCTCGCTAAAAATTGTACAAAACCCTGCCAAAGTCAACGATTGCTCTCCAGTTCAATTATGTCCAAAGGTATCACGGGAGCCTCGGGATGGTCAACCCCTTCGCATCTTTTTCCAACCTCTTTCCAGCTTTCTGGCGAAGATATATTTTCTTTCCACCATGGAAATGTGCGGCATTGAGAAGGTCTTGCGGTGTAGATTTGGCATCGTTTGTCTTTTAAGAAGATACAGTCAAAATTAACCCTGTCTTCGCGCAAGGAAAGTCTTCCAAATATAGACCGGGTATAAGTTTGGATAAATTTTTCTTTTGAGATGCCCAAGTGCGCAGCGATTGTGTCGATTTCTTCGGGAGTTATCCAGACATAACCGGGCTCTCCGGTGCAACAATGTCCGCACCCGGTGCATTTAAATTTGAGTCCATTTTTATACCAACTCATAGGTCTCCCCAGAGGCTTCTAAGACAGAAGGCATCCATTGATCTTGATTCCATACATAGTGCGTAATCGATGCTGAATTTTCTTTGAGTTCGATAAGATTCCATCCGCCATTTTTTCGATGAGGTGTAGAGCCCGGATCCAAAATCAGCGGAAGGCCGCTGGATTTTAAAGGAGCAATACATCGGCGATGAGTATGTCCATGGCAATACATTTTTATTTGAGGATGTTTTTCAATGACTTTTTGAAGCTCTGCTCCGCGAACAAGGCGTTTACGGGGAGATTCATGTTGGAAAAATGGGAAGTGGTTCACGAGCAGCACTTGATCTTCTGGCGGCAGTTCTTGAAGAAAATGCTCGAGCGCCTGCTCCGTTTTAGGGCTAAAATAACCTGTTGAATGAAACCAGGATGTAGCAAGAGCTGTATCTAAGCCGACAATCCACCAGCCCTGAGAGGTTTGGGGAGAGAGTTGTTTGGCCGTAAGGCCAGAGCTTTTTAAGTCGCCTTCTTGCCATGAGCTGGAAAAATAGTCATAGAAATGCCGGTCTTCATAGGCTTTTCTTGTATAATGGTCATGGTTGCCTGGGATGCAAAAGACTTCCATGCCCTGCGCTTCAATCTCTGCAATGAAGTTCTTCGCTCGTCTAAATTCTGCAGGGGCAGAAGTTGTTGAAAGATCTCCTGTTACAATGACATGGGTCACATCTAAAGATTTTAAAAGGAGAGGTAATTGTTCGAGCCTGGAATGGTCAAAATGATTCCGTCTCCCAAAGATGAAATTGAGGTTTCCAAGCCATCGTTTTGAAAAGAGTTGTGATATGTTCCAATCCCAACTCGCAAAATGAAGATCTGAAAGATGTGCAATGCGCATAAAAAAAATTAACGGCCTTTCTTTTTCATAGTTTGACGGCGCATCACTTTTTTATTCGCTTGAATTTTGCTCTCGGTACTCTTGATCCAGCGTTTTCCTTCGATATGGACAATTTTAGGAGCTGCTTGACGTTCTTCTGTTCCTGGAGACCCGGGAGATGTTCGTTTAGAATGAGGTGATAGGAGTTTTTTTCGTTTTGCAGAAAGATTTTTATCGAGTGATTTTAAAGATGCTTTTTCTTTTTTTTGAACTTTTTTAGGATACCTGGACAAGAGGCTTGCAGGTTTGGTAGTATTACTCATGGGTTTAGGATTAGGCTGGATCGCGGATGCACGAACTTCTTTATTCATTTTTTTTCGTGCTCGCTGGGTGATCTGATATTTGGGCTTATTCATGTGCAGACTCCTTTTAGGTTGACGTTCAATTATAGATTCTCTATGGATAAATATATATAATAATGTTAAAAAATTACCAAGAATTCATACCTAAATCATTTTACGTCTTAAGGCGCTATAGTCTAGGGCTTTTAAAAAAAGACTTTGCCTCAGGTGTAACTGTCGGGATTGTTGCCCTTCCTCTTGCCATGGCCTTTGCCATGGCGTCAGGCGTCGAGCCTGAAAGGGGTCTTTTTACAGCCATAGTAGCCGGTTTTTTAATTTCCTTTTTAGGTGGAAGCCGTGTTCAAATTGGAGGTCCGACCGGTGCCTTTGTGGTCATTGTTTATAGTATTGTTGAAAGGCATGGCTATGACGGACTTGCCTTAGCGACGCTTCTTGCAGGGGGCCTTTTAATCTTGATGGGGGCTTTCAGATTGGGAACGCTTATTAAATTTGTTCCCCATCCTCTGATTATTGGATTCACCTCCGGACTTGCACTGGTTGTTTTTTCCTCACAAATTAAAGATCTTTTAGGGCTTCAGATGGATGAAGCGCCTATTCAGTTCATTGATAAATGGGCGGCTTATTATCACATGCTTCCCACATTTGATTGTGTGACAGCGGCGCTTGGCATTGGAACGGTCGCTTTTATTTTCGCGCTCAAAAAATGGGCCCCATCGATCCCGTGGGGAATCGCCAGTATTATTGTCGCAACAGCTGTCTGTGCAATTTTTCATCTTCCGATAGATACTGTCACATCCCGATTTGGGCAGCTTCCTTCCAGCCTTCCCATGCCGACGTTTAATTTTGATTTTGCAAGAACATTGGATGTTCTTCCTGATGCCATCACGATCGCCCTTCTTGCCGGGATTGAATCGCTTCTTTCAGCTGTTATTGCCGACAGTGTGACCGGCGGGCGGCACAAACCGAATTGCGAGCTCATCGGCCAAGGCTTTGCGAACATTGGAGCGATTATATTTGGGGGAATTCCTGCAACGGCTGCGATTGCACGGACGGCCACGAATATTAAAACGGGAGCCCAGACGCCGATTGCTGGAATGATCCATGCAACAGTTGTGATGGTTCTTCTTTGGTCTTGCGCGTCCTTAGTTGGAGGAATTCCCTTAGCTGCTCTTTCAGCTATTCTTGTGGTAGTTGCCTGGCAGATGAGCGAGCTGTCCCATTTTGTTAAGATAATAAGCACTTCTAGAGGGGATGCTGCAATTTTGCTGACGGCTTTTTCCTTAACGGTTCTCATCGATATCACAATTGCTGTTGAAGTCGGAATGCTGATGGCAGCTTTTCTGTTTATGAAACGGATGAGCGATGTCAAACATGTCATCACGCTTGAGACACGGCTTCCGGAGCAAGGGGTCGAGGTTTATAAGATGAGAGGGCCATTCTTTTTTGGCGTCACTGACCGGCTTAAAAACCTCATAATGCAGATGGA
>JAGOLG010000060.1 GCA_017994195.1 Rhabdochlamydiaceae bacterium | reverse complement strand
ACCTTTTTGTCCGCCGACAAGCCCTTGAGAGGAGTCATTGATCGCAACGCTTAAGATTTTTCCAATAGATATTCCGAGATTTGAGGCAGTGACTTGATTAGTTGGTGTTATAAAAGCTGCATAGGCATTGCCGTTATTAAAGTTTTGTCCTCCTATGAGCCCCAGAGAGGAATTATTAATCGCAACGGAGTTTATAATCCCACTGCTAAACCCAAGATTTAAAGTGGTTATTTGGTTTGTCGGTGTTACAGAGGCTGCGTAAGGCGCTACACCATCTATTCCTCCGATCAGGCCTTGAGATGAGCTGTTGATCGCAACGCTTTGAATCGATCCATTAATTCCAGGATTTAGAGAGGTGAAACTTCCTGTTGCGGAGAGGGTAGCTGCAAATCCAATGCCATTACTGATTCCTCCGATGAGTCCCTGTCCTGAGTCATTGATCGCAACGCTTTGAATAGATCCAATTGTTCCAATAGTGAATGAAGTAAGAACTCCTGTTGGCGATATAAAAGCTGCAGAAGGGTTGCCAAGCAGATCTTGTCCCCCAATTAGCCCTTGGGCGAAGCTGTTGATCGCAACATCGTTAATAGTAAATCCAAAATTAAAGGGAGTGAGGCCGCCTGTGGGTGTTACAAGAGCTGCATATCCTTGAGCTGCACTTACTTGTCCGCCTATTAGGCCGATGTTTTCCGCATGGACATAACAGGAAATATAAAGAACTGGAAGAACGAACCAGCGTTTGTAATGCATTGTATAATTTATAGGGAAAAGAGAAGCTTCAGGTCAAGGATATATTTAAATCGTGACGTGTGCTGATTGAATGTACTACCGAGCTTCTAAAAGATACAAGAAGACGTCAAGGCCTCCGTTCACGAGTGGGATGGGTTTCATGAGTTTGCCGGGGAAGCGGATGGGAAGGCGGGGGTTGGGGGTTAGGATGGCGGCATGGGCTTTTGACTCGCAGGTGGTTTCTAAAAATTGTGAAAGGGCGGTGTAGGGATCGATGTTCGATCTCATGCGCATGCCGTAGGGCGGGTTGGTAACGACGAGAGTGGGGATTTGGGGCGGGCGGAAAACGCGGATGTCGCTATGCTGAAAGTGAACAGGAAGGCCGGTTGCAGCGCCGGTTGCTCTACATGCTTCAATGGCTTTGAGATCGCGGTCTCCGCCAAAAATGGTGTAGGGTTTAATGGGATGTCTTTTGCGCTGGATCGAGTCCAAATAATTATCAAAAGTCGTTTGTGAAAATTCGGGGTGTTTAAAAAAGCCCCAGGACGATCGGTAAAAGCCTGCGGGTGTTTCCGATGCCATCATAGCCGCTTCCCATAAAAATGTTCCTGATCCGCAATAAGGATCGCAGAGGATATCACCGGATCTATAGCCTGCAAGCCTTAAGATTGCAGCAGCGAGGGTTTCTTGGAGGGGAGCTTCAACAGTGGAAATGCGGTAGCCTCGTTTAAAGAGCGGGGCTCCGGAAGTGTCAAAGCTAATGGTCGCTTTATCTCTGTAGATAAAGAGATTGAGTTGGACCGCGGGATTTCTGAGTTCAACGGAGGGTCGATTGCCTGTTTTTTCACGGAAGTAATCGCAGATGGCATCTTTAACAACGAGTCCTGCAAAGTGGCTATTTTTAAATCCTTCATTTAGGGTGACGTTAGCATCGATAGCAAAAGTGGTATCTGTTGTAAGCCATCTGTCCCATTCAATGGAAAGCGCTTCTTTATAGAGAGTGTCTCGATCCTGGCACTCAAAGAGTTTAAGCGGCCAAAGTACACGGGTGGCAAGACGGCTCTCGAGGTTGACGCGATAGACATTTTCCATGGTGGCTTCGATAGAGGCGCCGCGGGGCCACTTGCGTGCAGGCATGCCCAAAGAGTTCAGCTCTTCAGCAAGTAAGGATTCAAGTTTGGGAGGACAAGAAACAAATATATGCATAATACCTCGAGAGGTCTCCTTTTAATTATGGTAGAAAAGTATCACATCGCCGTCTTGAACGGTGTAATCTTTTCCTTCAGAGCGTGCTTTTCCGGCTTCTCGTGCGCCGACTCTTCCTTTGTAGGTCATCATGTCAGTAAAGGTGACGACTTCAGCGCGGATGAATCCTTTCTGGATATCGGAGTGGATTTTACCGGCAGCTTCTTGTGCGGGCGTTCCTTTAAGGATCGGCCAGGCGCGTGTTTCAATCTCACCGGAGGTGATGTAGGTAATGAGGCCGAGTGTGGAGAAGGCGGCGCGGATGAGGCGTGTAAGGCCGGTCTCTTCAATGCCCAGCGATTTTAAGTATTCAGAAGCTTCCTCTGGTGAGAGCTGCGAGAGTTCTTCTTCGAGTTTAGCGCAGATAGGAATGACAAGATTGCCTTCTTTAGCGGCGTGGTCGCGGACTTTTTGAACCAAGTCATTTTCCATAGAGGGAAGAGACGCTTCGCTGACGTTTGCGACGTAGAGTACTTTTTTGTTTGTGAGGAATGAATAAGAGGCGATGTGCTGCAGCTCTTCGGGCGTGCCTTTGAAGGTGCGGAGCGGCTGGTTTGTATTGAGATGGGCGATGGCTTTTTGGAGAGTTTCAAAGATAGCAACAAACTCTTTTTTTGCTTTGAGTTGTTTTTCAAGTTTTTTTGCGATGTTGTCAGCCATCTGAAGGTCGGAGAGGACGAGCTCTAAATTAATCACTTCGATGTCAGAGAGTGGATCGACTTTTCCTGCAACGTGGATGACGTCGCTGTCTTCAAAACAGCGGACGACTTGGATAATGGCATCGGTTTCGCGGATGTTGGTAAGGAATTGATTGCCGAGACCTTCTCCCTCGGATGCGCCTTTGACAAGTCCTGCGATATCGACAAAGGTGACTGTTGCGGGAATGATTTTTTTGCTCTGAGACATTTTGGAGAGTTCATCTAAGCGTGGGTCATCGACTTCGACGATTCCGACGTTGGGATCGATGGTGCAAAATGGATAGTTGGCAGCTGCAGCTGCCATTTTGCGTGTGAGCGCATTAAAAAGCGTCGATTTTCCGACGTTGGGAAGTCCTACGATTCCGCACGAGAGTCCAGCCATAAACTACCTTTTTTGTGACCGAGCCATTTTTGGGCTTGATCGTGTTGATGATTTTTTATTAATGAGCGGATTAGACGGGAAGAAATGACTTGGCCGTCTATACTCCGAACACTCTGAAACTGTGATTTAGAAGATAGCGAAAGCTCCCGCGATTGAGCGATTGTAAGTCGATCCATATTGCTAATATGGATCGACTTACAATCGCTCAATCGCGGGGCTTTGGCATCTTCCAAATTCACAGTTTCAGAGTGTTCGGAGTATATTATAAATTTGGGTAGAAAAACGGTTTTAAAACCGAGTGAAGAAAGTGTTTTACTGTTTCCTGCACCGTGAGCTCCAATGCGGATATCTTCGCCGCCGACAAGAGTGGAGAAGGGAAGTTTTTCTCGGAGGTCTTTTAAGAATTGATCATAGGGGATTTGCGAGAGGTCCTGTGTGAAGGGGACAACAATTGTAAGAGCAATGCCAAATTGTTCAAAAAGTTCTAGTTTTTCTTGGAGTGTAAGAATGGGAGCGGGTACATCGGTAGGGCGTAAGATTTCTGAGGGGTGGTTGGAAAATGTGAAAACTACGGGAGTTCCATGTTTTTTCAGCTCTTGAAATAGATGTTGGTGGCCGAGATGAACGCCGTCAAAGCTGCCGATGGTAAGAGCAATTGGAAGGGGAAGTGTGGGGATGTTGTCTAGAGAGGTTGCAATAATCATAGGTAGAGGAGGTCTCCCGGGATGCTTTCGGAGATATGATAAGAGCCGCAGCGCAGGCGGCGCAGCTCTGAGAGGTGAGCGCCGCAGGTGAGAAGAGCTCCAAGATCATGCGCTATGGAGCGGATATAGGTTCCTTTGGAGCAGACGATGTGAAGTTTTAGCGTAGGGTAGGTATAGGAGAGAAGCGTTGTTTTTAATGTGACAAGGACGGGAGCGCGTGGGATTTCGATGCCTTTACGGGCTAGTTTATAGAGCGGTTTGCCTTGGATTTTTTTGGCAGAAAACATGGGAGGGGTTTGCTCTACTTGTCCTTGGAAGTTTAAGAGAGCTTTTTCGACTTCGGCAAGGGTGGGGATGTAAGATGAGGTGGAAATTGTTTGTCCATCGCAGTCGTAGGAATCAGTAGATATGCCAAGTATGGCGGTGGTTTCGTATTCTTTTTCTGTAGTAAGATAGGTATCTGAGAGTCGTGTAAATTCTTTTCCGATGAGTAGAATCATGAGTCCTGTTGCAAAGGGGTCGAGCGTGCCTGCGTGGCCGATTTTTTGGATGCCCGTTTTTTTGCGCAGTGCGGTCACAAGGCTGAACGAGGTCTTTCCGCGCGGTTTATCGACGAGGAGGACTCCTTTACTTGTCTCTTGATCGTTAAGATTCTTCAGGAGAAGTGGGGCGATTTTGCTGTTCATCATGGATTTTCTCTAGAAGGCTATGGATACGGATCTCGTCTTCCAGGGTGTCGTCCATATGGAAAGTGAGAGAGGGAAAATACCGCATAACCACTTTTTTAGCGGCTCTAGTTGAGATGTAGCCTGCTGCGGATTTGAGGGCTTTTAAGGTTTCTTTTTTTTCAAGATCAGAGCCCAGCATGCTAACGTAAACCTTTGCATAGTGGAGATCTTTTGTAATTTCGACTTTTTTGATGGTGATCAGTTTCGAAATTTTAGGGTTGCGGATTTCACGCATGATGACTTCTGCAATGACTTCTTGAAGCAGGGAGTTGAGCCGGTCTGTTCTTTGGATCATTACAGTTCCGGTGTTAAGTAAGAGACATCGTAGGCTTGAAGAATGTCTCCTTCTTTAAAGTCATTAAAGCCTTGGAGAAGAACGCCGCACTCATGTCCTTTAGAAACTTCTCGAACATCTTCTTTGACTTTTTTAAGGGAGGCAATAGGTCCTTTCCAAATCACTTGCTTATCTCGTACAACACGGACGTGGCATGATCGTTTGATAGTTCCTTCAGTCACTTGGCATCCTGCGATATTACCGATCTGCGAAGATTTAAAGACTGCTTTAACTGCAACTTCTCCAACATCATTTTCCTGAGCGATTTTATCGAGCAGCGAGATCATGATTTCTTTTACATCGTCTACTGCATGGTAGATGATATCGTGGAGTCTGACTTTGACATGAAGTTCTTTTATGAGTGATTCAGCGCGGGATTCAACTTGTGTATGGAATCCAATGATCGTAGCTTTGGAAGCAGAAGCACGCTCAATATCTGATTCAGAAATGGCTCCGACATCTGCATCAACAATGTTAATCTCGATTTTAGAGGAGATAACTTTCTCAAGCGAGTGTTTGAGGGCTTCAAGCGAGCCTTGCACGTCGGCGCGGAGCATAAGAGGAAGAATTTTCTTCTCTTGTTTTTGGACGTGTTGCGACAGGTCGATTCCGCCTCGTTTTGTTTGAAGAGCAACGTGTTTTTTCTGGATCGCACGCTCTTCAGAAACGTGTCTTGCTTCGTTTTCATCTTTGACAACGATGAAATCATTTCCTGCTTCAGGAAGCCCTGAAAGGCCGGTGATTTTTACGGGAGTTGATGGTCCGGCAGCTTTAACTGATTTTCCATGCTCGTCCTGCATTGTTTTAATGCGTCCCCAATGGTCGGCAAATACGACAGCGTCACCTACATGGAGCGTTCCATTTTGTACTAGAACAGTGGTAACGGCTCCCATTCCTTTGTGCATTTCAGACTCAATGACGGAGCCTCTAGCTCTGGAGCTTGGATTTGCTTTGAGCTCGAGTACTTCGGCTTGGAGGGCAAGCATCTCAAGAAGCGTTTTTATTCCTTCGCCTGTCACTGCAGAGCAGTTCACAGTGATAGTTTGTCCGCCCCACGCTTCTGGAAGGAGGTTTTGTTCAGACAGTTGGCGGTAGACATTTTCTGAGTTAAAGTTAGGCTTATCGGATTTATTGATTGCAACTAAGATGAGTACGCCGGCAGCTTTTGCTTGTTCAATTGCTTCGATGCTCTGGGTGCGAAGGCCTTCATCGCCTGCAACAACTAAAACAATAATATCTGTTACACCAGCTCCCCGTGATCTCATAGCAGAGAATGCTTCGTGGCCCGGAGTATCAAGAATAGTGATATCTCCGTAGGGCGTATGGCACTTAAATGCGCCAATATGCTGTGTAATAGCTCCTGCTTCTCCTGCTGCGGTGTTTGTTTTTCGAATGGCATCGATTAAACTTGTTTTGCCGTGGTCGACATGGCCCATGAAAGCAACAACGGGGCTGCGCAAGATTAATTGATCTGCAGGGGTCTGCTCAATTTCTTGTTTGAGATTTTGATCGGTAATTTTGAGTCGTTTTTCTTCAGAGGTGTCTATGGTAATTTCACATTCAAAATCATGGCCCAAAAGCTGAACGGTTGTTTCATCGTCTATCGAGTCGTTCAGTGTGAGGACAACGCCTTTCATGAAAAGGTTGGAAATGAGTTGAGAGGCTTTTAACTTCATCTCAGAGGCGAGATCTTTAATGGTGATGGGAAGCCTGATCGATAAGTTTTTGGGACGGATGATGACTTCTTCTTCCATGTAGCGGCTTTTAAATGAGCGCCCTTTGCGTGGTCTCCAGCCCTCATCGTTTTCGTCACGAAGTCCTTGTTTATCGCGAGAATCGAATGATTTTTCGATTTCAGGTTTTTTAGCACCTTTGTCTTTATCTTTGAATCCAAAGCCTACTTTTTTTCTAACTTCGTCTTCGGTACGCGGAGCTTTTGTGGGAGGAAAATCTTTAGGAATGGGAGTTGCACCAAAACGCGGGCCGCCGGGAGGTCTTCTAAAACCACCTTGGCCTCCAGGTGTATAAGGGGGTCTAGGGCCGCCAGGACGCGGAGCGCCTTGATAGCCACCCGTTCTCGGTTGATAAGGAGGTCTTGGACCGCCGCCTTGATTACCACCTTGGTATCCGCCTGTTCTAGGCTGGTAAGGAGGACGAGGTCCGGTTCCTTGATAACCGCCTGTTCTCGGTTGATAAGGAGGTCTTGGACCGCCGCCCTGATTACCACCTTGGTATCCGCCTGTTCTAGGCTGATAAGGAGGTCGTCCGCCTTCATATCCGCCGGGCCTGCCCTCGGGACGTTGATACGGTTGTCTGGGCCCTGCTTGGTAACCACCTTGATAGCCGCCGGGGCGTTGTTCTGAGGGAGGTCTGGGTCCGAGTGGTCTAGGTTGTTGACCTGGGTATTTAGGTCCTAATTTGGGCTCAGGAGGAGTTGGAGGAGGAGGTGCCTTTTGCTGATCGGGTTGTTGAATAGGTGCTTTCACAGGTTCTTGGACTGGTTCAGGGGTCCTAGCTATTGGGGCAATTGGAGTAACAGGAGCAGAAGGGGTTGGAGCTTTAACTTCTTCTTGTGGCAAGGGAGCTGCTGGAGCTTTAACGGGTTCTTCAGCTTTGGGCTCGGCTTTTATAGGCGCGGTTTTTGCCGCGGCCTTTATTGGAGGCTTCGCCGGAGCTTCTTCGGGTTTTTTAAATTTTTTAAGCGCTTCAGCAAGCTGAGCATTCTTAACAGTGATCTTGAGGTTTTTAGCCAACTTTTAACCCTTTTTTCTTGTAAATATCATCTAGAACTTTCATTGCCATATCAAGGCTGATGCCTGGAATTTTTGCGAGTTCTTCAGGCGTTGCGCTGAGGAGTTTTCTAGGTGTATCGTAACCTGCAGAGACCAAGCTTTCTAAAATAAGTGAGCTCATTCCTTCGATATGGAGTTTTTCATCGAGGGTTGCATCTGTCGATTGTGCAAGCTGCTGGCGTTGGATATTAGCAATCTGTTGATAGTCGCTAACCTTTTGCACTTGGAGTTCGGCGTCAATTAACTCGCCGTTAAGACGTGCATTCATCCCACGTTTTCCTAAAACTGCCGGATAATTTTCATCATCGACGATGATGGAAACCATGCTGCCGTCTTCGCTTACATCGATTTTGCGAGGCTCAATCGGTGCAAGGGCATTAACGAGGAGTTGGATCGGGTCATCGGTGTAGGGGATGATATCGATTTTTTCGTTGTTAAGCTCGCGGATAATGTTTTTGACACGGCTTCCGCGGACTCCCACGCAAGCTCCAACAGGATCGACTTTAGAATCGTGAGATCTGACAACAAGCTTTGTTCGATAGCCGGCATCGCGGACAATTCGCTCAATCGTCACGGTGTTATCTTGCAGCTCGGGAACTTCTTGGAGGAAGAGTTGTCTTACAAACTCAGGATGGCTTCTGCTTAAAATAACTTCTGCTCCGCCGTTTTCTGTATCACGTACTTCGAAAAGAAGAGCTTGGACACGGTCGCCGACATTATATTTTTCTGTTTTTGGGTAAAAACGATCGGGGAGGATTCCTTCAACTTTTCCGAGATCGACAACCAGTGTAGATCCTCGAATCAGCCTCTTCACGGAACCGGAGATGATTTCGTTGACTCTGTGACGGTATTCTTCGTAGATGACATCACGCTCTGCAGACTTCAGCTTTTGAGAAATGATTTGCCTAGCTGTTTGCGCTGCGATGCGGCCGAAATCTTGCGGCGTGCATGGAAAATCAACCCACTGGCCGAGTTCGATATTAGGGTTGAGAAGACGGGCGTCTTCAAGAGTAATTTCCTCTTCAGGAATCGTTACATTTTCAACGACTTCCTTCTGTGCTATGACATCGATGTTTCCGGTTTTCGAATTAACGTGAACGGAAATATTGATAAGCCCTTTGATACTTTTGCGCGCAGCAGCAAGGAGCGATTCTTCAACAGCTGCAATGATGATATCTCGCTTAATGCCTTTTTCACGCTCTAAGTATTCAAAAATCGCGAGGAGGTCTTTATTCATTTCTTAACCTATATTATTTTAAACAACAACCTCCACTTATGCAGTGGAGGTTATTCATAATTACACAAACAAAAGAAGATTAACTGCCTTCTTCTTCAGCAGCTTTTTCTTTTGTTTTTTTCTTAGTGGTTCGTTTTTTCTTCTCGCCTACAACAATGTCATCGTGATTTTCTTTATTTTTCTCGATGAGATATTCTTTGATGGAGAGAGAAAGTTTTTTATGCTCTGGATCTACTTTGATCACTTTTGCTATTACATCTTGACCTTTGGAAATCACTTCTTCCACCTTTCCAAAAGGTTGATCTGAAAGCTCGGTGACATGGATCAGTCCTTCGAGGCCGTTTTCTAACTCTACAAATGCACCGAATGCAGTGATTTTAGAAACGACACCTTTCACTAAAGCGCCGATCGGCATAATACTCTCAATGTTTTCCCAAGGATTTTCACTCAGCTGTTTGACACCAAGTGTAATCTTCTTGTTTTCTTTATCAACAGAGAGGATCACAGCATCAACTTTATCGCCCTTTTTGAAAATTTCTGAAGGGTGAGATACTTTTTTAATCCAGCTTAAGTCTGAGATGTGAATCAGTCCATCAATTCCCGGTTCTAGTTCTACAAAAGCGCCATAGTTGGTTAGGTTGCGGATTTCAGCTGTAACGCTAGAGCCGATTGGATATTTCTGCACGGCAATATCCCACGGATTGTTTTCAAGCTGCTTCATGCCTAAAGAGATTTTCCCTTCATCTTTTTGGACGGAGAGAACAATCGCTTCAACTTCATCGCCTTTTTTCACCATCTCGCTTGGTTCATTGATGGTTTTTGTCCAGGACATTTCTGAGACATGGATGAGTCCTTCAATGCCGGGTTCAATTTCAAGAAATGCTCCATAAGGAACAAGGCTGACGATTTTCCCTTTAACATGGGTTCCAGGCGGATAACGTTTTTCGATCTCTTCCCAAGGGTTGCTCTCTTTTTGCTTCATGCCAAGCGCAACGCGCCCCTTGTCACGATCGACGTGGAGAATAATAACTTCAAGCTCATCTCCAACATTGACCATCTCAGAAGGATGCTTGATGCGCTTCCATGTCATGTCTGTAATATGGAGAAGGCCATCGACTCCATCAATATCCAAAAACACACCGAAATCAGTGATGTTTTTAACAATACCGCGGCGTACTTCGCCTTCTTGGAAGTTTTCGAGCATTTCAACTTTTTTGGTCATACGTTCTTCTTCGAGAAGTTCGCGGCGGGAAACGACGATATTTTTTCGATCTGTATTAATTTTTAGGATCTTAAAGTCGTAAATCTTATCGATGTATTCATCGAGATTTTTAATTCGTTTGTTATCGATTTGAGAACCTGGGAGGAATGCTTCTACCCCAATATCGACCATGAGTCCGCCCTTGACTTTTCTCATGACTTTTCCAGTCACAATCGAGCCTTCGGTGCAATTATGAACGATATTTTCCCATTGACGCAGACGTCTTGCTTTATCGCGCGAAAGCACGATTTGTCCGTCTTCTCCTTCGGTTTGATCTAAGAACGCTTCAACGATATTGTCGAGGTGAAGCTCCGACGGGTCTGTAAACTCGCCGATTGGGACAAGCCCTTCTGATTTAAGTCCTACATCAATCACAACAAAGTCTTTCGTGATTTCGACGATTCGTCCTTTCAGGACAAATCCCGATCCTAATGAGGCGAGGGGACTATCACTATCTGCTTTGGTTTGACCTGAAAGCAGTTTTTTGAAAGTTGCTGCATCATCCTCGTGATAATCAACATCATCAATGATATTACTTGAGTTCCAATCGTGTTTTAATTTGGACATGTAATCCAGTATCTCCTAAATAATTCAGTCATTGTCGGCTCAATTTATTTCTTACTGCTTCTTGCGAAGAAATAAAAATGGGAAATCTTCACCAACAAATAGTTAATGCTACAAAAGATATCAAATCATTGAAAATATCAGCAAGAAGCAAAACCGTTTCAAGAATTTATTAATATGATTGACGGTGCAAATGTGCTCTGCTAGACTCCAAAAAATGAACAATACGGATG
>JAGOLG010000059.1 GCA_017994195.1 Rhabdochlamydiaceae bacterium | reverse complement strand
CTATTATACCGCCCGGATTAAGACAGTTAATGCTATTTTCTATATCTTTTAATACCTGTTCATGTAAATGCAGCCCATCTATGAAAACAATATCGAAAGTTTCTTGATTATATTTAAAAAAATCGTCTGATGTCATGTGGTACTCACAAGGAGCGCTAGGAGAAGGATCGACACCAGCTTTACTTTCAGCAACAATTAATCTAAGATTATCGCCACCAGCAACTCCAATTTCTAAATATTTTTTGTAATTATTTTTTACGATTAAATAATTTATCAAATCTGTACGTGTTCTGTTTTTTAACAGAATTTGTTTTGCAAGTTCCACATTGGGCATTGTAGCGAGTATGGGCTTAACTGCGCATTCAGCTTTGATGCATGGAATAAAAAAGACGAGCACAAGACATAATATAAATTTCATAGAGTTACCTTCCTATTTGACATGGTTCATTGTGTAAATACTTAGCTTTGTCTAACAGTTCAACGACTTGATTGGGCTGAATATAAAGATCAACGTTGGTAATTTCGTACTGAGCTGGTAAAGGATATTTTACTATTTCGTCCAGACTGCTTTTTTCTGCTCTTAGATAATTTTTGTTATCTTGGCGATAAAAATACTCAGGCACATGAACACCCTCTGTGTAAACATTGCGCGAATCATAATCGGCTTGGTCAAATTCAATTAACTTAACCCCTTTTGACAAGAAAGCGCTATGAATAATGCAATATTTTCTAGACCAAAAATATTTGGAGTATTTATGCCACAAAACAACGACATTTGCTTCTGGGTGCAAAAATATGGCATTGACCAGATTAGAGCCATAGGTTCCCATTAGGTATTCTGCCTGCATGGTGTGAATGATTTGTTCCTTGATCGGTATGTTTTCAAAATCTAGAACAACTGCATCATATCCGTTAGCTCTCAAGTTCTGAACAAGCTCATTTAAATTTACGATTTTTCTTGCGTATCTTCGATCAGGTATTAAAACTCTGTTTTTTATCATGGATGTTTTTATTCCATACGCTGATGTTATAAATTCAATAAATTCTTTTGTAATATTTTCCGAAGTATTTGCATCTTGAAACACAATGTTATCTTGCATTCCAAACGATTTTAATGCTGTTATATAATTAAACGATTCTGGAAATGATCTATAATATGAAGAGTAGTTCTTTTGAAAATCGAGCGATATTAAAGCTTTAAAATAGACTCTTTTATGCATTTCATCAGAATTCAAAACGACGATGTTTTTAAAATGAAATACATCTTTTATTAATTGCAACATATTACGAACAGTCTGATTAGAAACTTCATGAGAAGTAAGTCTGATAGCCAAGTTAATGGGAGAATTTAAAAGATTAAACTTCTTTAGCATGACATATAGCGGCAATACACCATCAAGCAGAGCATGGCCATAGCATGCAAAACCATATGGTTCGAAGTAAATGGTTGGATCATCTACCTGTTGTGAAGCCATCTGCGCATAGAACCTGCCATGTACTTGAAAACCATTTCCATTCCAATAGGCAGGCTTTGTCTCTAAAGAATCACTGCTCCAGAGTGAAAGTTGAAATAGGATCAAAAAAACGGATATTATTTTTTTCATAGTAGCCCTACTTAGTTTGTTGTTTTTTATCGAGATCATTCTTCATCTTCTGAAAGACTTTATGGAGAGAATCTTTTGCAGAAGGAAGATTCGGATAAAGCTGTTGCAGCTTTTCTGTATTCAATTCGTTATTCGACCGTCTTGCCTTCAGAATTTTATCTTGTTCTTCAACTGTGAAATTCTGATAGGTAAAAGATGGATCAATATAGTATTTATAAAGATCTAGTATTTCATTGTGTGAGAGCGTTTCTGTGTTAACAAAATTATACACTCCCTTAACGTTTTTTAATGTCATATCAATTGCAATTGGAAGCAAATCATCTAGGATTGTCATGGAATTAGGAATGTTGATCACTTTTTGATATCTACTGATTTTTGTGATGAAATTCTTATGATGCAGATCCGCTGAGATCGGCATTCGCAATCTTAGGTTCAACAAGTTAGGATAGTAGGATAAAAGTTTTTCTAACAAACCTTTGGTTTTAGAATAGAATGAACCATCAAAGTTAGGCTCATCTTCTTCCTTAAACCCGACTCCGCTTCCCATAGGATGCTTTTCATCATATTCAAAAATACATCCTGTGCTAAAGTTCGTAATGTGAATCTGATGAAGCGCTGCAAGATCAACAAGATTCAAGGTGCCGATTATATTTGTTCTAATCGTCTGAAGTTTATTGTCTTCACACCAGTCTACATTCGGGGTTCCCGTGACTCCAGCACAATTAATAATATAATCAGGCGCTATTCTTTGAATTTCTTGGTCAACATCATTTCTGTTTTCCATCCTTGACTCAGCAGTGAATACTAGATGGTCTTGTTCTGTAAGATACTTTGTTATCTTCTGACCAATCCAACCTGTTTTGCCGCCGAAGACGAGAAACTTTTTGGCCTCGCTGAAACAGTGTTGTTGGACACTAAGAATACAAATAAGAAAAATGACTATTATTTTGGATTTCATAAAATCAATTTTTCTCTCCTCGTTTTTCTTGGATTAAGACGGCATTATCTTTGTAAATTTGAGAATCATTTAATCCTTCTTCCCAAAATTCACGATGATTTTCGTACCACTCTATTGTTTTTTTCATTCCTTCTTCTAATGCAACTTTAGCTTCCCACCCAAGTAGTTCTTTGGCTTTTTTTGTCGAAGAAAGGTGTTTATGAACCTGACCGGGCCTGTCGGATGAATGGCTAAATTTGGCCATAGGTTGTTTTAAAAGATAAGCTATTGTTCTTGAGATATCTAAAATCGATGTTGCTTTTCCTGTTCCGCAATTAATGACCTGATTACGGATAGGTTCAAAAGAAACATGCAAGGCTGCATCGATCGCACGCGCTGTATCTTCTACGTAAACCCAGTCTCTTAACTGCTCTCCAGATCCATGTATAATAGAGGGCTTGTTAGAAAGTGAAAATGTTATGAATTTGGCAACTACTTTCTCAATATATTGCCTAGGACCGTAATTATTGAAAAAACGTAGAATGACAACCGGTGCATCATAGGTGCATCCATAAGCATAAACGGCTCGATCAGCACCAGCTTTTGCGGCCGCATAAGGTGATCTTGGATTCATCGGATGGGTTTCATCAATCTCTTCGTTTTCACAAGTCCCATAAATTTCGGAAGATGAAATATGGATGAATCGTTGTACTTTATTTTTATATTTGATCAAATTGTGCAGCAATGTTCGGGTCCCCATTACATTTGTCTCGAAGAAGACTTCATCATCGCTGATACTTCTTGTTACATCTGTTTCTGCGGCAAAATGTACGACAAAATCAGATTGTGCCATGAGCTCATCGACTAGATTGTCATTACAAATTGAGCCTTTTACAAAAGTAAAGCGATCAGAGTCCCTAACATGCTTCGGAATATTGTCTACAGAAGCGGAGTATGTCAAAGCATCTAAAACAATTAAGCGATAGTCGGGATATTTATTGAACATATATTCAGTAAAATTGCTTCCAATGAAGCCTGCACCCCCTGTGATTAAAACGGTTTTTTCTTCACCACGCAAAAATGCGGCATTAAAGCAGCAAAATAAAAGAACGACTCGCGCAAACGATTTATAGAGATATTCGACCATAAAAATAATGCTCCTTTTCCTAAAGTTAAACCGATAACGGTTTTTTTATTTTGACTGTCCAACTTACATGTTAAACAAATTTATAACTAGAGATTTTTTTTGAAAAAAAGTGAGGTTTTGATTTTGGGAGGGAGGCTTGCTCCATAAGTTGCAGTTCTTGGTAATGATGGAAAAGGGCACGGAATCCGACGGGCTCTAATCAATCGTAATAATTCTTGGGAATGCTTTAAAAACCTCGTTTGCGGTGAGATAGCTTCGATAAAAGGTATCTTGCGGGTGGCCTCCATTGGGGCCATGGCCATAAGTAGGTGGGCGGTAGAGGAAAGCAGGCTCGTTTATATTTACAAAAGTATCTGAAAAGTCTTTTAGGATATCATCGCGGATGAAAAAAAGGTTAACGCCTGCTGACTCTGCATGAACAAGAGAATAACCCATCTCTCTTCCTAAGCTGAAAAGAGCTAAAAGGCTTGCACCGAAGTAATTTGTTCGATCCCACATTCCTAATGGATGATATTGGACAACGCAGTCTGCAGAGGGAAGATGGGTTGCATTGTATTCGATCACAACGACGCGGGGTCTGTAATGATAACCGATTGCATACCAAACGTAGAAATCGTTGTAGTCAATGTCAATGGATAGAAGATCAAATTCCTTGGGTACCTGATATTTGGCAAATAAATCGGCGATATTTTCTGCTGTGATGAATTCTTTGTGGAGGTTGATGGACAAATCTTCGTATCCACCATCCATTAAGAGTCCTGACCATCCGTTAAACTCTCTTAAGCAGCGCGTATTGCATTCAGCTCCATTTTCGGTTCCGAACTCAACGTAATATTGATCTGTTGTTCCAATCGTAGAAAAGATCTTCTGAATGACTCCATCTTCACCGTTTTGGCTATAGACTCGTTTCTCAAACTGAGTGAGGTTGATTGAGGAAAAGCAAGGAAGGGAGAACATCATCAACAAAACAACGTATAAGAATCTCATTTTTACTCCATGAGTTGTAGTTCTTGGTAGTGCCGGAGGAGGTCGCGGAAGTGGGCGGCGTCTTCGAAGCGGAGCTCTTTGGCGGCGAGCTTCATTTCTGATTCGTAGAATTCGATTTTGGAATCGACGTCTTCGGAGGTGAGGTGGGAAGGGGGCGTATCGCCTTCTTCTTGGAGTGTTTCGACGACTTCGCCGAAGGTTTTTGCGAGGTCTTCGGCAGTGGAGCGGATAACGGTGTATGGGATGATGCCATGGGCTTTGTTGTAGGCGTCTTGGATGTGGCGGCGGTCTTGGGTGATTCGGAGGGTGGCTTCGATGGACTTGGTTATTTTATCGGCGTACATGATGACGCGGCCATTAACGTTGCGGGCGGCACGGCCGCAGGTTTGAATCAGGGCGGTTTCGCTGCGGAGGAACCCTTCTTTATCGGCGTCGAGGATAGTGACGAGAGACACTTCAGGGATGTCGAGTCCTTCACGGAGGAGGTTGATGCCGACAAGTACGTCGATGGTGCCGCGGCGGAGTTCGTTGATGATCTGGACGCGCTCGAGGGTCTCGATATCGGAGTGCATATAGCGGGCTTTGATGCCGATTTCTTTGAGATACTTGGAAAGATCTTCGGAGAGTTTTTTGGTAAGCGTTGTGACGAGGACGCGGCCGCCTTTTTCGATGGTCTGTCTGATCTCTTCGAGGACATCGTCGACTTGATTTGTAGCGGGTTTGATTTCGATAATGGGATCGAGAAGTCCTGTGGGCCTGATGATCTGTTGAATGATCTCGCCTTGAGCTTGCTCAACTTCCCAGGGGCTGGGGGTTGCCGAGACATAGATGACTTGATGGATGCGCTGATAAAACTCTTCGAACTTTTGCGGACGGTTATCGTAAGCAGAGGGTAATCTAAAGCCAAATTCGACGAGCGCTTTTTTGCGGGCTTGGTCTCCATTATACATGGCATGCACTTGAGGAAGAGTCTGGTGCGATTCATCGATAAAGAGGACAAAGTCGGGAGGGAAGTAATCAAGAAGGCAGGGAGGCGGGTCTCCGGCATTTCGTCCGCTGAAATGGCGGGAGTAGTTTTCAATGCCTTTGCAAAAGCCGATTTCACGGATCATCTCGAGATCATATTTGGTTCTTTCGAGAATGCGTTGATGTTCGATGAGTTTATTGTTGGCTTCAAAGTAAGCGGCGCGCTCTTTGAGTTCAGCGCGGATGGTGTCGAGGGCTTTGAAGCGAACCTCTTCAGGAGTGACGTGGTGCGATCCGGGGAAGACGGTGATCTTGTCTTTGCGGGTTTGAACTTTTCCGGTAAGGGGATCTATTTGGGAGATCCGTTCGATCTCGTCTCCAAAAAACTCAACGCGGTAGGCAAGGTCTTCTTCATAAGCGGGCATGATTTCTAAGACATCGCCTCGGGCCCGGAAGGTGCCTCGGACGAGTTCAAAATCGCTCCGTTTATAGTGCATTTGAACGAGGTGGAGCAAGACTTCATCGCGCCTGCGTGTTTCATTCACGGAAAGTACGAGCCTCATCTTGGCGTAATATTCGGGAAGACCGAGGCCGTAGATGCAGGAAACAGAGGCGACGATGATAACGTCTCTTCGTTCGATGAGAGAGCGTGTAGCGGATAGACGCATCCGATCGATTTGTTCGTTGATGGCCATGTCTTTTTCGATGTAGGTGTCGGTGCGGGCGATGTAGGCTTCGGGCTGATAATAATCGTAGTACGAGACAAAATACTCGACGGCATTTTCGGGGAAAAATGCTTTGAACTCTTGGTAAAGCTGAGCCGCAAGTGTTTTATTGTGCGCTAGAATGAGTGCGGGCCGCTGCACTTTTTCTATAACGCTTGCCATGGTGAAGGTTTTTCCGGAGCCTGTGATGCCGAGTAAGACTTGAGATTTTTTATGGTGGTTTAAGCCATCCACCAGCTTTTCAATGGCTGCGGGCTGATCTCCTTTGGGCTCAAAAGTAGTGACAAGTTTAAACATGGGGTGTGAGGTGCAGCATGCTGGCGATTTCAAATAAGAAAATAAAGAGGGCGATTGCAAAAATAATCATTAAAACTTTTTTGCCTCCAAAAAGCTGATAGGTTCCTATGATTCCATCGCGGTAACGGGCCTTCCAGGCCATGATCACTGGAAGGATGCCAAAGAGCGTGACGGCGCAAATACCGCCGGCAAAGTTGAGCGCGTGAATGAAAATATCCGGATAAATGATGCCAAAGATAAGCGGAGGAGCTAGAGCCAGAATGCACATAGGGATTGTTTCGTGTTTTTCTCGTTTAATTTTGAAGGCGTCGGCAAGAAAGTGTGTGAGGGCAAGGGTTTGTGCAAGAAAGGAGCTGAGGAGGGCAAAGAGGGCAAGCCCTTCAGCAAAGGTGCTGACCCAGGAGAGGCCTAAAATTCCCGCGACGGCATCGGAGGCTTGCCTTCCTTGTTTTAAGCTTTCAATGATGCCCCATTTCCCTTCTGCTGGAACAATCCCTAAAACGACAATATCCCAGATGAGATAAACGATCAGTGCAAAAAAACTTCCGGCTAAGATGGTTTGGCGCACACGCCTTGCATCATGATTCATGTACGTCATGAGTGTTGGGATCATATTGTGATACCCGAAAGAAATCACGAGCACTGGAAGTGAGAAGAGCGCATAGAGTGGTTCGGATCTGGTTAAGAGTTTTGGCTGGATATACTGCACTCCTAAAATTATCATTCCGATATAGGTTGCAATTTTGCCGAACATGAAAAGCCTATTCCAATGGTCGACAGTACGGGTTCCTTGATAGACTAAAATTCCGAAGCCCAGGGTGAAAATCGTGGCGCCGAGCCCTCTGGGAATTGAAAAAGAGGTCAGTGCTAAGCTTCCGCTGCCGGAGATGTAGGCAACAAGAAGGGAATAAAATAAAAACAGGTAAAGAATCCAGCATAAGATCCGGCCTGCAGGTCCCATGGCTCTTTCTGCCATGGAGCCGATATTAACGCGCTCTTTAAAGGTACTATTGACTTCAACAAGAAGAAGACCGGTCAATGTCATGAATCCCCATGCTAGCAAAAAGGAAAAAACGGAGGGGATGAACCCTGCAAGGCCTGTAGCAATGGGAAGCGCGAGCATTCCTGCACCAATGCAGCTTCCTGCAATGAGTAGCATGCCGCCGATAAATGAGCCTTGCTTGTTCATGAAAATTCGCTTAATTGCTGTCTTTTCAGATCGTTTTTAATTTCTTGACCGAGCCTGCCTAGCACATATCCATCATAGTCAACGTATTTGAAGAATCTCTCAAATTGAGGGAATACGGTTGAAACTTGTTTTGCAAGTTCTTGGGCGATTTCTCGATAACCGGGATGTCCTGCAGGTGAAGATCGAAGTTCGCAGAGCCACTGTAGCGATCTTAAGTTGACATTGAAGTACCAATGAACGTTGTAGGCCATGGGAACGATGTATTGAGCTTCCTCAGGAAATTCTTTTGCAATGGTTTCGTAGGCTTCTTTTGCAATCTCCATGGCTTTGACATAATCTGATCTCATGAAAGTATCTTCAAGTTCTTCAGGAACACAATAGCCAAAATTACAGGTGAGGAGTTGTCTTTCTTGTGTAAGCATCCGGTGTCTATGGAGATCTCGGTAAATTCCGAAGTTGGATAAAATCTCAAAGGTAAAGGTTGCATGTTCAAGGGCGCGGGGCGATTTATGACGGCGGTTTTCTCTAAATTGAGAAGCGATTTCTAAAATTTGGCCCAAGGCTTCATCGCTGAGTTTTCGACAGTATTCTTGAAGCTCTGCAAGGCCTGCATCTGTCTGTGAGAATAGAAGAGCTGCAGCCACGCGGTAAGGACTGTCTGGATCATAGCTAATGAGTTTAACGCCTGGCTGTTTCATCCGGTCTAAGAAGGTATCGTGTTGGCGAGCAACAGTCCCAAGCTCTGCTTCAAGCTGCCCCACAAAGTCGCAGAAACTTTTTTGATACTTATGAGCAGGATCTGCTCTGCGAATGAACGATGGAATCACCTTTGAAAGCTCGAGGATTGATTTTTTACTGATATCTTCCAGCTCTGCTAAACGAGAACAATTGAACTTTTGCAAAAGCCCTTCAAAAAATCTGCCGTTGCCATAGACTCCCATGTTGGTAAGGGCGCTGGCTGGGAGAAGGCCTCGAAGGCAATCTAGCACTTTTGCGCGTACTGCTGCAGCATAAGCTATGCTTGATGTTGCTGGATCTTTTGGAAACTTTTTTTCCATGACTTCGGTAAGCGGTGCAATGAGTTTCGAATATGTTTCAAAAAGATGATTGCATGTTTTGATATACAGGTCCCTATAGGCAGATGTCATTAAAATGGGTTCTCTGTAGAAGAGGTATTCTTCGTCGAATTTCTGATCAAAGTAGATATAACGAGTTGATTTTTCAAGAGGCGATCCACCAATCCGGCAATCTTCTACGGCTTTAGCAGCCAGCATCGAGATGTTTTCAAGCGCTAGATGTGCTCCTCCCAGCTCTCCTATCGAATCGTCTCCGTAGCCATCTAAAATTCTATCGTAAAAATTCTGAGCTTTACGGATCGACATGATTTGATCTTCAACATTCTGATTATCTTCGCTCACAGAGACGCCTACGATGCTTGCAAAAGCTGTTTCTTCATTTAGGATGAATTCTTTTAGTAGAAGCGATCTCAGACCTAAAATAGATCTTGAATAACGAGAAAAGAGCGCTCCTTTGATAACTTCAGGCAAGTTTCTCAAGGCAAAGATATTACTCGACGTGCTAGTGACATAACGGTTTAAAATTTTAAGCTGGCTTTCTGAAAACTCCTCGTAATTTTCAATCATAATGACTCCTCAATTCAATCCAGAGTGTCAGAATTTTAAGCTCGGTGCAAGAAAAAAAATTTCGATTACATTATAGTGAAGTGTCAATCTGCTTTACACAAGGATCTTTATGTTAGCAATCAGACCTCGCCGCAACCGCAAAAGCGACGCCATCCGCCGTTTAGTTGAAGAATCTTTTTTGAGGCCTGCAGATCTTGTGGCTCCTTTTTTTGTCCTTGAGGGAGAGAAACAAAGAGTTAAAATTCCTTCTTTTCCCGGAGTGGACCAATTATCCATAGATCTGGTTTTAAAAGAAGCCGAGCGTCTCCACTCTAAAGGAGTCCCATCGATTGCTCTTTTCCCGGTCATTGATCCTTCCATGAAAGATGCAGAGGGCTCAAAAGCCCTAGATCCTAATGGCATCATTCCACGCGCGCTTCAATTGCTTAAGAAAGAAATTCCTTCGCTTTGTTTAATCACCGATGTTGCACTCGATCCTTATACCTCTCATGGGCATGATGGTGTTATCGATGAAAATGGCCATGTTCTCAACGATGAGTCTGTGAAGATTTTGACGGAATCGGCCCTCATTGCTGCTGCGGCCGGCGCTGATTTTGTGGCTCCGAGCGACATGATGGATGGACGGGTTGGCGCGATTCGTCTGGGGCTGGACCAGGCAGGACTGGAAGAAGTCGGGATCATCTCTTATACGGCGAAATATGCCTCGAATCTTTATGGACCTTTCCGAGACAGCTTAAAATCTAAACTGAAATTCGGGGATAAAAAAACATATCAGATGAATCCTGCAAACAGCCGGGAAGCTGTGCGTCAGGCGCTGCTTGATATCGAACAGGGCGCTGATATGGTTATGGTAAAACCTGCTCTTTTTTATCTTGATGTCATTGCACAGCTGCGATCAAAAGTCCACGTTCCGATTTGCGCTTACCATGTGAGCGGTGAATATTCAATGGTGATGGCGGCTCATGCAGCTGGATGGCTTGATGCTCCCAAAGTTTTCTATGAAGGGCTACTCAGCATCAAACGGGCTGGCGCCGATTTTATTTTCACATATGCTATAGACCAAGTACTACCTCAAATTCAATCTCTCTAGCCGAATGGTTGAGTAAAGAGATTTTCCATTGTTGGCAATGGCTCCAATGTCTCTGAGCCATGCCGACATGGCATATCCAACATAGGTTGGACTCGATTGTCTTAAGAACATATCGATCGGAATGTAAAATGCAAACCCTTTGTCGTAATAGATGTGGTGATTGACATGATCATGACCATTAGTAATGGTATACCAAAGTCCAACTTGAAGCCCGCTTTTGAACCAACGATTGATTTCAAATTTTACTCCGCGATCTTTGGCAAGAAATTGACCTGCCGTGATTTTACAATCGAGGTTCCAGGGTTTAAGGGTGTAGTAGAAGTTTAGA
>JAGOLG010000058.1 GCA_017994195.1 Rhabdochlamydiaceae bacterium | reverse complement strand
CCATTGCACAGAGGATCCGGTCGTGATGAAGAGCCACCCCTAAATTTTCATGAATGGCAACAATCTCAGGTTCATTGGGAAAAAAAGTGCGAGCCCATCTTGCAAGAGCTAAAGTTTCGCATGAAATGAGATCTGGCTCGATGTTAAATGATTGCCATTTTTCAAGATGATTATTGACTGTTTCCTGTGTTGTGACCCAGGCCGCGACAAAAGTTTCCTTTCCGGATGGGTGCATTTGGGGATAGACAATGGCTTGGTCCAAAGGATAAGGAAGCAGCGGCTCGAGCTGGAACGGAAGAGCCTGTAAAATTGTATTTGAAGTCGTGAGCGGAAGCTTGAGGTCCCTGCGTAAAACGGAAGATCCTTCAAGACTTGTGACAATTTTCAAATTTTTTATCGACAGAATATCATCAGGAATCTGCAGGCTTTCTTCCATTCGTTCAATTACGAATTTTCCATCCCAGCGTGCTAAAACCCACCGAAGGCTATTTTGATTTTTTACGATTCCTAATGCGCGCCCTAATGTGTACATGGGGAAGCATTTTATCCGAACTTTTGGTATAATTCTAGGATATGATCGCAGCACGAGTGATACAATATGTATTTTTTGTCTATATAACGATGATTGCCGTTCGAATCATCGCTTCATGGTTTCCCTCTATTCAGAGATATCAATTGTATTATTGGCTTACTCGCTGTACTGATCCCTATTTAAATCTTTTTCGCCGGCTCGTCCCTCCAATTGGCGGTGTTTTAGATTTAAGTCCGATGCTTGCCTATTTTTCTCTCCAGTTTTTTGAATGGCTTATCCTGAAAAGTATTTTGTGAAACTTAAAAAGCCTTTTAAACTCGGGTCTTTAGTTCTTCCATCCAATATCTTTTGCGCGCCGCTTGCCGGATGCTCCGATCTTCCTTTTCGCCAGATGACTACGGCCTATAGGCCAGGTCTTGTCTATTGCGAGATGGTAAAAATGGATGCTTTGGTACGCCACGATCCGCATACCTTACGACTTTTAGATTATGAAAAAGAGATGCATCCCATTGGAGCGCAGCTTTGTGGAAGTAAAGCTCACCTCGCAGCGCCTTCTGCTCGCATTCTAGAAGAGCTCGGATTTGATGTGATCGACTTCAATTGCGGTTGTCCCGTGGATAAAGTCACTAAAGACGGCTCAGGCTCCGGAATGCTTAAAAATTTAGATCTTATTGGAGAGATTTTGACCAACATGATCTCCGCTGTCAAAATTCCTGTGACGATTAAAATCCGGGCAGGATGGGATGAAGATACGCTTGTTGGACCTCAAATCGTCAAAATTGCACAAAAAGCCGGCGCTAAAGCTGTCGCAATCCATGGCAGAACGCGGGAGCAAGGTTATAAAGGACAGGCTAACTGGAATTGGATTCGAGAGTGTAAAGAAGCGGCTCCCGATATGATCATTATTGGAAACGGAGATCTTTTTGATGCTGAGAAAGTTGAAAAAATGTTCGAAGTTACCGGCTGTGATGCGGCTCTGCTTTCGCGCGGAACATTTGGAACCCCTTGGATCATTGAAGATGTTTATAGAAGACTTTCGGGCGAGCCTTCAATTGTCCGCTCAGCCTTTGATTACCGAGACGCTCTTCTAGAACATCTTGAGTTGATCTGTCGTTACCACGCTCCGCGTAAAGCTGCGATGGATCTGCGACGCGTGGGGTGTTGGTATTTAAAAAGAGGACAAGGAACGCGCAAGCTTAGAGAAATGATCAACCGGTCAAAATCTTTAGAGGAAACCCGCGCTCTCATTCTTGACTACGCATGGCATGAAACAGATTTTTCAGCCCCCGTTCAAATAGACGAAGAATGATGCATTTTTTTAAAATAGCGTAAGTTATTGAAAATCAAGCAATAGAAATAATGTACACATTCGTCACATTTAGCTACTTAAATGTTACAATAAATGTGCGCGCACATTTATTGTAACATTACTTATCCTCTAAGATTAGGTTGTACCTAGCATTTCTTCCTTTTCCAGGGTTTGCGATTTTTGGGTTTTCATCGATTAACTCTTTCATTAAACGAATTGCTTGAAACCGACTAAGCAGAGTGATTTTGCGAATTTCTTGGTTGCTTAATCCTGTCGTATTGCGTTTGGCTCGTTCCATAAGAATGCTCAAGATTCGTGTTTTAGCAGCTTCCCAACTAATTCTGCGGCTAAGTTCAGGATTGCTAGTATCATCAAGTTTTTTTTGTAAAATTTGGTCAAGGGTCCAATAGACTCCTCTCCCTGAGCCTCCATGTTCTAAATATCCCCAGCGTTCCATATTAGATAATGTATCGCGAATGAGTCCTTCATCCCGTTGACAGAGTTTTGACGCAGTAAGTGTATCCATTTCTAAATGTCCTAAGAGGTGCTGTAAGATAAGTAAATGATCGATATTCAAAATACGACCTTTCTGACTCTCTTCAGCGACAAAAAGACGGAAAGCTGGTGAAATATCACGTCGTAAAAAAACAATGGCAATTGATTCGCTGTTTTCTCTAATACATGGCGGCTCTTTACCTTCAATCAGTAGCGCCTCGTATATACGACTAATTCCCAAATTACTGCGATTAACAAGCCGCAATCGTGTTAATGCTTCTACCAATAGAGGATTCCGAGATGCTGGAGGATGATGCAGAATATTATTCGCTGTAATTCCTGCGATGAATCCTCCATTATTACTGATTTCCAGTCGATCTGCATATTGTTTTGCCATGATAGGACCAGCAATTTGGAAATCAGCATGGCAAAAGGCGTTCAACAGAGCTTCTCTTATGGCAATTTCTGGGTAAATTCGATATTCAAAATGAAAAAGGCCTTGCTCAAGAGTAGTAATGGGGTTATCCATATTAATCGAGATTTCTAATCTTTCTAAAGCTATTGGCAAGGCAGACCTTCCTTCTATTTGGTTAGAGTAGCGCGTATCAGATTCCATTTTTAACCAAGACCAACGATATCCTGGTAAAAATTTTTTCATTGCATCATCGTTTCCAGCGATTAGCAGTCCGGCATGTGTTAGTAAGTTTCCTTTGATCAAACCAAGAGTTTGTAATAATTCTCTGTCATTCAAGCGAAGTAAGTCGGCAGGAGCTTTTTCTCTTCCAGCGTGTGTTCTAAGTTTTTCCATAGCGGTTGGCGAAATTAACTCTTCAACCGTAGCTTGGATGGTTGAAGCAGTATAATCCGTTTCTCCCGTTTCTATTGAGAATTTACGTCGTAGAGTTCCTGTTAGTGGTTGACAATCTTTTCCAATTCGAATTGTTCCACCACCTGAAGTATTTGTATAAGGCGGTATGCCGGGATAAATTTGCATGACTAGTAAACGACCTGTTCCTTCAGAAACGCACAGCTCTTCAAATACCGGAGTGATTTTAGGATCGGTTCGATCATAAACAGCTTTTTTTAGACGATTCACATCCACTTCAAGAGGAATGCCGAGAATGGCTTTGCTGCGGCCATGGACTTTATCAGCTATTCCAAAAACTACAGTTCCACCACCGCCATTGGCCATGCAGATAGCCATGTCAACAATGAGGTCTACAGAATGTTTTAGATTATCTATGTCCCATTTTTTGAAATCCAAATCCTGAGTCTCTAGATCATCGGCAAAATAATGATCAAGCTCTGCAAGAAGATTCTCGATTTGTTTTAGTGTTTTCATAAGGCATCTCTTGTTTTTTAGCTCGCGTTTGTTTAAAGCTGTTGGAAGTTTATTGTTACAGTTTTCTCTTTTCAAGAAAAAATATCTTTACTGAGCTGGCATACTGCTTCTTTACATGATCAACATGCAGAAATTTTCAGATGTTACTTCGAATGATATTTTTTGCTTTCTAAATAATGATTTCGGCTGCTTGGCACTGAGGCTTTTAGCTATATGCGCTACCCTGTCCAGTAGTCTGTATAACGCACAAAAGCAAAGAATCCGCGCTTGTATAAACGCAGGAAAAAATTAACAGATTACGAAAAGAGGTTGCCTTTTTTGTCCAAAATCCCGAAAAGTGGTTCGGTTTTTTGTAAAAATTGACACTTTTCCTAACGACTTTTGGATAATGGATGCTAAATGACATTCTTGCCAGCGGACACACTAAAGCTTTTCCTCGAACAATTTAAGAAGCCTTGCAAATTCCTGGGAAGACTCTTTAGTGCGTTTTTTTTCTTGTACGGCAGTTGTTTTTTTATGAGCGACTTTGTGGATGAACTCTTCGATGGTTTGTGTGCGCGCCCCTTTTTGCTTCGAGCGTCTTAAAAGATCGCGGTCAGACGAGATGACCATCTCTTGAGCGGGATTTTTAGTGTGTTCTAACATTTCTAAAATATAGTCATCAGCCGTTTGGTTAACAGGAGTATAGACGATATTCATGGATTTCAGATTGCGGCGAAGAGCCTCAGGAGGATCTTTTTCCCGTCCGTCAAACACAACTGTCATGGGAGAATCCAGCTGCGTCATGGTTTGATACAGCTTTTCTAAAAGAGACTTTTCTTGCTCTTTCATAGATTTGTAATTTTTCGTCAGGCGAAAAAAAAAGTTATATCCGTCGATCCAATAATGCATCAGTAAGGGAGTTTAAGTAGAGATGAAGTTTATCGAGTGCTTTACGACGGTGAGAAATGCGGTTTTTTACAGTCTCTTCAAGCTCTGCAAAAGTTTTCCCATATTCATGTTTGATGAAAATCCTATCATAGCCAAAACCTTTTCCACCCTTCTCTTCTTCTGCAATGCTTCCTTCAGAAACTCCGCGGACGCATTTTTTGAGTCCTTCAGGAGAAGCAATCGCAATCCAGCATTCAAAGTAGGCCTGACGGTCTGGATCGGTTAATTGTTTCATCGCTTCCAAAAGTTTTTTTCGATTCTCTGCGTCTGTTGCGAGTCCACCTGCATAGCGCGCAGACAAAACGCCCGGCGCTCCTTGAAGTGCAGGAACGACAAGGCCAGTATCGTCAGCGATAGTCCACTGATTGAGTGTTTGGGCGGCATGAATAGCTTTTTGTCTTGCATTGGCTTCTAAAGAGGTGTGATTTTCAGGAAGTGGTTGGTAATTTGGAAAATCGAGAAGAGAAAGAACATCAAGCCCTTTGTAGGGTTTGAGCATGGTGCGGAGCTCTCGAATCTTGTGAATGTTTCGGCTGGCGATAATCAGTTGCATAAGGTTGATTATGCTTAACTTTTACTTTTCGAGATAGCTCTGAATATCAGAGATCGTAAACTCATCGCCTTGAAACTGAAACTTATCCCCGACAGCAAGCCCTTTCATGGCTTGTGCAAGTTTTGATTGGAAAGCTAAAATGCCTTGATCTGCATCTGCATCCCAAGGTCCTAAAAGAGTGTATTTGAGTATTTTGCCGGCATTATTTTTGCAAGTAACAACACAACCGATGCCAACTTCATCTGTTGAAATATCGGCCTTAGTGATGATGCGGCATCGATTGACTTGGTCGGATAAGTTTTTAAGTTCCGATTGGAGCCGGCTTCTTTTTTCTAAAGCAGCTTTAAACTCAGCATTTTCACGAAGGTCTCCATGCGATCTTGCCACTTCGATTTCTCTGGCGTTTTCAACGGTTTCAACTGTTGCAATTTCTTGGATGCGATTTTTAACTTTGTTAAACCCAGCCTCTGTCGACCAGATGACATTTTCTTCTCCTTGGGAATCTTGAGATTTGCGCATTTTTCCAAGAGAGGGATGGACAACTTCAGCAAGAGAGTGCAGAATTTTAAGATCGTGATCGGATAAGGAGTGGCATTTTGTCGACAGCAGCAGAAATTCTTTGGCTGTTTCAATACTGGTGCCTTGCAAGATGTCACGGACAACCGCATATCTTCCACCCGTTAAGATTCCATGCATTTTTTTCACCAGATCTCTTTCTGTAGACATTTGTTCAACATGGTGTAGAACGACGAAAAAACCTTCAAAGAAACGGTTTTTGCCTTCTTTATCTGCGAACGGAATTTCTGATTGGCTGATCACCTTTTGAAAATACCACACAAAAACATCGGGATGTCTTGCAGGAAGAGAAAGAAGCTCTTCGAGCTTAGCAATCAAAGCTTTTCGAGTTTCAGGATGGTCAAGTTCAGAAAAAAGATAATCGCGAATAGGGTTTTGGTCGATGATAAATAAAAGATTAAGAAAAAGCTCTTTCCAATCGGATCGCACTTTCCTGGCGACCATAAGAGCTCTTTTTTTGAAGGCGAGGACGTCAATGGATTGAACAAGCGCTTCAATCGATTTTGCTTCTTTAATCAAGGTAGATGAATTAACAGTTGCTTTCCCGGAAGAAAAATCTTCCATAAAGAAATCGATCTGAAGCTGCTGGGCTTCTGTCAGATTGGGGGTAGTCAGGCTTTCCTGAGCTTTTGAATAAAGAAAGGATTTAAATTCAGGATTTTTTAATGTTTCAGGAAAGTCGCGTGAGAAGGAATAGATCGCATGGATCACCGAATTAATATCGGGTTTAGCTTCTAAAATCTTGCGAAGGCGGTCTTCATGAGAAACTTCACTTGTTCGAAGAATAAACGGTTCTTGGATATTTTCTGGAGCCTCGATCATCGTATCTTTTTTGATTTTCGTGCGAGCATTTTGCCACCACTTAGCCCACTCATCTTCGGGGATCACAAGTTCACTGAGTTCATTTTTGATTTCAGCAGCGGTTTTTGGGCCGAGATCTCTGAGAACCATCCGAATCACTTCTGTGGGGTTCTCTTTAGCTTTTTGCTCGAGCTCATCTGGCTTCCCAAAACGGAGCGCTAAGAAATGATCGTCAGGAATAGGGATCAGATTTTTGAAGGCGTTTGCAAAAGAAAGGTCTTTTTTTCCGGGAACATTTTCAAATTCTACGCTGAGCTGTTCTCGAACCATTGAAACATCGAGGATTTCTCCCACGCCCCATCCGCCTGTATGGAAAACGAATTTTCCTTTCATCATGTGGTCTAAGAGCTCAAAATTAGCAACGGCTGACTGAAAGTTGTCTTTACCTCGCAGGCCTGTTAATCGGATTTTTTCATTAACGTTGGTCGCTTTTGGGAAGTGTTTATCGAGGTAGACAAGAATTTTTTGACGAAGCTCTTCATGATTAGTCGTTTCAATATCAGTGATCAATTTGAAAATTTCGTGTTTGTCTTTAGAGTCAGGAAGCAGCTCCCAAAGCGGAAGGATATTTTCAACATATTTACCAAAAGGCTCGCCGAATTCACTGTTTTTAGTGCTGACTAAAATCTTCTTAAGTTCAAGAGGATCAACCTCATCGCTCATGCAATACTCTTCCCAAAGACGAACAAAAGCAGGATAGTCTCGAGAAGAAATTAGATTGAGAAAGTCTTTAAGATAACTCATTTGAAACCCTTGTGTGAACATGCGCAGCCAAGCCGAATTAATAGGAGTATAGAGATCTTAATAATTCCATTCAATATCTCCATAAGGATTAGGACTGTAAATAAAATGTCAGCAGCGGCTTGTTATAGAGTTGTTGTTGAATTTCAACAGCATAGATATACTGTTTTTCTGCTGAGAATGTTAACGACGAAAGGCTTATGGAACTAAAAGATTATTTTACCAAGTATCGAATACATCCTGTGGAGTTTGCTGTAAGATGTAGGATTAGTCCAGCGAGTGTTTACCTTTATCTAAGAGGTCGGAAACCTAATCAAAGGACCGCACAGGCAATCGAAAAGGAAAGCGATGGGCTCGTTTCCGTTTTAGAGCTGCGAGGAAAAGACAAGAGAAAAAAAGAAACTTGTTCTTAAATTTTCGCTTTAAGCATGTTTTGTAGAGTCATTTGATTGTTTCTTAAGAAGATTAGAGTGGCTTTGTCGTAAAAGAGCGTAGGCTTTCTTTTGCAGTCCTAGTTCAAGCGTGAGCGTTGCTATTTCAATGTCTTTCTGTATGATTTGATGTTCTGTCTCAAAAAGTTTGTCTATAATTTTTCCAATCTCTTTGCGCATTTGTTCAATGAAGGGATTAACTTGTTCTTCCATGATAATCCTTGGGTTGCATGATTTTTGGACGTAGAATACTTTTTGTTTCCAAATTAGTCTACAATTATTCCAAATCTTTTTTTGTCCACTACACAAACAGCAACTATTTCCACGAAGCCGAAGCGTAAACTTTACGCTTTTTGAAGACTTTGATTAAGTTTTTTAGATCATAGATTTCCCAGGAACTTCCACACAAAGTATTTTGAAAGTAAATTTTAAAAATGACTGTGTAGTTAGGGTCGTCTAGAGTGCTGGATTCTGGTTCTTTCTTCATTGTTTCCAGGCTGGAAAGATAATGTGACAGTCCTGGTTTTTTAGCATGTAATTCGTTTTTAAAACTTTCTGGAATGTGCTCCAGGAGAAAAGAGCACCCGCCGGAGAAAATTTTCAGTTCATCCATAAAGTAATCACCAAGTCCCTCGAAGGTTCTATGAGTCAAGTGGTGCCGAAGTATTTTAGTCACCAAATCATCCTTGCCGAGCCATAAAAAAAAATGGGAACAGGAAGAAAATCGATGAATTGTGTCGATGATTTCTTTATATGCCAGCTCTTCGCTCGGCAGATTAATAATCATGAGTAATTGCTTCTCCAAGGGCGGAGAGGATCTTCCATCTTGTTATAGATTTTAACAAGCTCAGGAAGTTCAAAAATTTCCCATGCAGACCCCGCTATCTCGTCTTGCTTGTAAAGTTTTGAGACAACGGTGTAATGGAGCTCTGTATAGGTGTGTGAAAAGCGGTGTATGTTAAAATTTAAGAACCGAGAATTATCATCACCCAAAGGTCGTTTGTCATTAATTATAAACTTGATCGCCTCTTGAGAGAATTTATCCAACTCAACCTCAACCTTGCCTGTAAATAGCGGAATGTTATCAATGTTGTATTGAACAATTCTTGTGTGTTTATTGTCATAAATGTTCTCTTGAAGGATGTTTTTTGTGTAATTTCCGTTTGTAAGCCAGTGGAAAAAATCAGAAGGCAGCTCATAGCTTCTGATAAGATTGATAATCTCTTGAATCTCCTCATCCAAATGGCCCAGTTGTATGGTATGATCCTTCAGAGCAAGCTTATTCATGAAAAAACCTCTAAATTTATTTCTGATAAAATACTGAAAAAGCTCTTTTTTCTTAAGAACATTTGAAAATAATCTTCTTTGCTCTCTACTCTGTTGTCCTATGTTTTTCCGCAGCGCGCTATTTTCGTGTATGCTCTTTTCGCTCTTTGGTGAGGAGCGGGCATCTCTTTTTAGAGATCTCGAACTCGTTGAAGAGATCGACCGCCGCTTAAATGACGAACTACCCTTTTTCCAAAACTCTTCCATGATGGGAGGGTATTTTAACATGCCATCTGCACGCATGCCTAAAGAAGGAGTCGTGGGGCTCGGCTTTGCCAGAGTGCATCCTTATAATAACTACGGCATCAGTTTTCAGTACTTTGATCGTATCGAACTTGCTCTCAACTACAGAGTGTTTACGGGTATAAAAGAAGCCAATTTCGGTCACGAAGGATTTGGAGATGATGCCGAAAGAATCGGAAACGCTAAATTTGTTTTCAACCTTCCCAGCGATGGCCTGGGACAGTTTCCTCAATTTGCCATCGGTGTCGATGACTTTATCGGCACCAAGCGGTTCAACTCGCAATATCTAGTCGCCACTAAGATGTGGAATGATGCGAATGTTGAAGCGACACTGGGATGGGGAAGAAAAAGGATGAAGGGATTTTTCGGAGGCATTGCCTGGTCCCCATGGAGAAAAACCGAGCTCTTGTTTCTCAATAAACTCTCTCTCATCGCCGAGTACGATGGAAATGACTATAAAAACCATCCCCACGAACACCCCTTGGGCCGAAAGGTGAGTACTCGGATTAATGCTGGAGTCTCATATGTGCTAGGTGACACGCTACAGCTCAGCGTAAACTCGCACCGCGGAGAAGAGATTTCAGCAATGGGAATGCTCCGATATCCTCTTGGCACTTCAAAAGGATTCATTCCCAAAACCCGCGAGCCGCTTCTCTACCGCTCGCCAGTTGATACAGAACCCCTCGGTGTGACGAGGCCCGATCCCGACTTTGTCAATGAATTAGGGTTCAGCTTAGGCCAGCAAGGGCTTGATCTTTACCAAGTTTACATGACGCAGGAAGGGGAACTCTGGATTAAAATAATTAATAACATGTACCGAGAAGAGCCCATAGTTAGAGACCGCATCCAAAGAGTTCTCGCAGCAATTACTCCCTCCAATGTCCGGCATGTCACAGTGATGATTGAAGCCGACGGCGTTCTCTGCCAAGGCTATCATTTTAGAACCGAAGATCTTTACCGCTATCGCGAAGGCGCTATCACGGGATTTGAGATGGCTTCTTTATCGCCTATGACAAATAGCAGATACATTCCTGAAGGCTCTGAGGCCTTATATAAAAGGAAAAAAGAGGTTTGGCTCTTCACCTTTCGTCCTCGGATGCAAACCTTTTTCGGAAGT
This sequence comes from Rhabdochlamydiaceae bacterium, assembly GCA_017994195.1. Classification (GTDB taxonomy): domain Bacteria; phylum Chlamydiota; class Chlamydiia; order Chlamydiales; family Rhabdochlamydiaceae; genus PALSA-1444. The sequence goes on along the minus strand of JAGOLG010000058.1, from coordinate 635 downwards.
TCAACCGGCAAGATCAAATACAACTTGAGCTTAGTCGCCACGCCTGAAGGGTATCTTTTTGACAACATCTACTATGAAACTCAAGTCGGCTACTCGGTCAAGTCCAGCATGCTTCACTTAGGAGATTTTGATCGCCTCAATCCCTCACAGCTTCCCAACGTGAGGAGTGATTCGGTGAAATATTTCCAGTCGAATACCCTTTCACTCGAAATGGCTTACTTGCAAAAAAGCTGGCACCTTGGAAGAGGTTGGTTTTACAGAATAGCCGGCGGTTATTTTGAGCCTGCTTATGGAGGAGGCGCCACTGAGCTTTTATACTACGGCGCTCATGCCGATTGGGCCATTGGAGCAGAAGAAGCAACCGTTTGGAAACGACGGTATAAAGGGCTCGGGGTTACAAATAAAATTCGGATCTTAAAAGGTGTTCGAGCTACCCACGAACATTTTTTAGGTGTCCAATATTTTCTAAACTTCTACTACACCCTTAAACCCTGGAACCTCGATTGTAAAATCACGGCAGGTCAATTTCTTGCCAAAGATCGCGGAGTAAAATTTGAAATCAATCGTTGGTTCAAAAGCGGGCTTCAAGTCGGCCTTTGGTATACCATCACTAACGGTCATGATCATGTCAATCA
>JAGOLG010000003.1 GCA_017994195.1 Rhabdochlamydiaceae bacterium | reverse complement strand
ACAGGAACCACTGCAACAATGGGACGTGTGGTCACGGGCTTTTCAATAAGCGCTGTGGCGGAATTATCATTTTTGCAGCCTGCAAATAACAACATACAAGCCCACACAGAACATTTCCAACTACGCATGATCATCCTCCAAAACTCGAGTTATAAATTCCCAGGATAGCAAAATTGCAATTCTCTGACAAACCCTGATCTTATCAAGATATTATTTTAATACGAAATATATTTGCAATTATTTTGACAAATTGCGACACTTGCGCCTTATTAGGTCTATATAGACACAAGGAGAATGAATGTCGTACGAAAATGCAAAGGCCAATCTAAAAGAATTCGGCAAAGAGCTTAATCTTGAAGGACTCCAATTTGACGAGAACCACACCTGTATTCTTGGTATTGACAATACCTTCTCGCTTCACATCACTTATGAGCCCCACTCAGATCGGCTGTATCTTTATTCACCTATTTTAGATGGTCTTCCTAAAGACACCAATCTCAAGCTTAAACTCTACGAATCACTCCTCGAAGGTTCAATGCTCGGCGGCCAAATGGCTGGCGGTGGAATCGGCGTAGCGGTCAACGAAGAGCTCATCCTCATGCACTGCGTGATCGAAATGGGAATCGGTGCAGATCCTTCTTCTTTGAGACGATTTGCTCCTATTTTCGTTGAAGCTGTTGAGCGTTGGAGAAAACGCGCTAAAGATATTTCAGAAGGCAGAGAACCGCAAGATATCGCTCCGGTTACCCGTCCTGGAATGCCACAAGGACCCGGCACACCTGGAACTCCAGGCAAGCCAGGCCAGCCTTTCATTAAAATCTAATTTCTTCCCTAGCCCTGCTAAACTTTTTAGCAGGGCTTTTTATTTTCTGCATCACTAATCAATACAAAACTTACTCAAATATCCTATGTTGCTTAAGCGAAAATTTATCCCCAAATCAAGAAAAATGCATTTTGGGGCTATAAAACAGACACTCGATTTATGGCCCCAAAATAATAAAATCTGATTTTGGAGCCAAAAATCGCTTAATAGACATGAACATCACACTTTTTGCTGTAAGCGATACGCTCTTGTGAGTCCTGCATGGCCTGCTCCTACAACGACCATCTTTTTATTTTCTGAAACTAAGGATGAAGTCAAAAAAAGAACTATGAAGAAAACCCCTTTTGCAAAGATCATGACACCCTATCTTAGTCCAAATTAAGATCCTTTAGCAAAGTACCGATGGTATCTTGAATAGTAGGGGTGTCTTGGATTCTTTTGTCGATGATTTTGACGCTTGTCATGACGGTGGAATGGTCGCGAGAAAAGAGGTCTGCGATTTTCATGTAGGGCAGATGAAGTTGACTTCTGCAGAGATGCATGGCGATTTGGCGGGGTGTTGTATGTTCTTGGGTTTGAGATCTGCCTGTCAGATCTTCTAAATGGATATCAAAATGGCGGGCAACGGCGAGCAAGATGGCGTCTGAGGTGAGCGCTTTTTTCTGCTGCTCTTGGATGAGGGGGGAAAGCCACATATGCAAGAGAGGGATTGTAGGCTGGGCGGCTTTACTGCGCACTTCTAAAATATCTGCGGCGCGGTTTAAAAGCGGGATGGTGGAAAGGAGATTTAAGCATTCTGTGATGATAGCGGGCTCAAGTGTGATTTTTTTTCGGTAGAGAAGCTGGCTGAAGTAGGCTTCTCGATCTTGAGTGTTTAGTATTTTAAAAGAAAGGACAAGGCCCCATTCAAATCGGCTAGTTAAGCGAGGCTCGATTCCTTTTAAGTCGGAGGGGAGGGCATTTCCGGCTAAGATGATCTGCTTTCCTGCTAAATGAAGGGCATTGAACGTATGAAAAAGTTCTTCTTGCGAGGCAGACCTGCCATCCAGGGCTTCAATTTCATCAATGACGAGGACATCGTGTTTTCGATAGAGCTCTCGGAGCGAGGTCATGGCTCCTGAGCGGATGGCTGCCACGATGTGTTGGGTGAACCTGTCTGCTTTGACATAGAAAACGGTGCGGTTTTGTTCTTTAAGGAGATGGCAGGCGGCTATGAGCAGGTGTGTTTTTCCAACGCCTGGAGCGCCTTGGACATAGATTGGGTTGTAGGTTTTTTTTAAAATGGCGTCGCAAAAAAGCTTGAAGTGGAAGTCGTTTGTAACTCCTGGAAAATAGGTTTGAATTGTGCAATTTGTAAGAAGACTATCAGGATGGAGGTCCAGAGGAGGCTTCCATTCTTTTTTGGGTTCTTTGGAGGGCGTGCCAGAAAGGGTGAGATGGACGCGGATCGGTCTTCCGTTCATCGTTTGAAACGATTTTTTGATGAGCGGGCGCAGATACTGCTCAAACCAATTAAGCTGGAACGGATCGGTAGCCTCTAGGTAGAGATTACCTGCATCAAAATGGAGTATTTTTAGGGTTCTAGCCCACCTTTCGATGGCATCAGAACCGACGGTTTTGTGATGCTCATCTAAAAAGGCTGACCATTCTTTCACACTTTCACTCGCTGTTTTGTCATCCACCATTGCTGCAAGATGGCAAGGAGCATGGAGGAGAGCCAGTAGATGTTAAGTCCTGATGGGAAGTGATAGAATAACACGGTGAATACAATCACCATGATATTTCCCATCATGCGTTGTTGTTTTTGTTGATCGGTCATCGCTTTTGGATTTTTTGGAACGACGCTGCTCATTCTTTGCTGCCAGAACATGACAACGCCGAGGAGGATGGGGAGAAGGTGGAACGTGTTGCCGATGAACCAAATCGATGTGCTCCATGAGAAGAGGACATCAGGAGCTGTCAGGTTGGTAATCCATCCGGGGATGAAAGAGACACCGCGCAGCTCAAAAGTCGATTTGAGAAGATCAAACATCCCGATCAAGAACGGCATTTGGATAAGGAGAGGGAAACAGCCTCCAAGCGGGTTGACGCCATGTTCTTTATAGAGGGTCATCATTTCTACTTGTGCTTTTTTAGGATCTTTTTTGTACCGCTCTTGCAGGGCTGCAAGTTTAGGGGATAGCTTTTGCATTTTCATGGTCGATTTAATGGACCAGGCATTTAGCGGATACATCATGAGGCGGAGTGCAATTGTCAGTAGAATGATTGAAAATCCCCATGAATGAATGACAGAGTAAAAAATTTTCATGAGAAAAAATAAGAATTTAGCAAAGGGTTCTGAAATAAAGGCAAACCATCCATGGAAACTTTGCATTCCTTTGTAATTTTCTTTGTAGATGGCGTCATTTGCTTCTAGGACAGCAGAAGAGAGCGGACCTGCAAAGACTCTAAAAGTATAAGTTCCATCTTGGTTTTTGAATGGATATCTGAGGTCATAACCGGGGTAATTTGCTGCAGGATAGCGGTTATTAGAGGCATCGATGATTGAAAGCCTTGTGGGGGCAGATTTTCCTGGCACTTGAGATGCAGTAAATCCGGCGCCCATTTCCATTTGAGGGTCGATGAGAACAGCAAAAAATCCGTTGGAGTTTGAGATCCATTCGGGTCTTACTGTGGTTAAAATATTCGTTTCTTTTGGGAGAGAGATCTGCTCGATAAATTGTTTGTTTTTCTTGTCGATGACTCTATATTGTAGCGAAGGAGAGGAGCTGCCTGAGATCAGTTCAACTTCTGGAATTCCTGTTGAGAGAGTCAGCTCCATGGGATTTGAGTCGACATGGATGGTGTATTCAAAAGTATAAGGGGTCAAGCTAGGATCATCGGGGAGTGTATACGTTTTTTGAATGCGAACGCCGGCTGTTGTCCCTTCCATTACAATCAGATTTTTTTCAATTTGTTTTAAACGGTATTTTGTATTTGCACTTTCAGGATTCGAAGAGGCAGTCGACAGGCCATAGTAGGCAGGTGCAACATCGCGTCTTAAGAGCGGGTAATAGCTGCCAAGTTCGCCTATATCAAAAGAGCCTTGATAGGTTTGAAAGGGTCCTGCAGGATAATAATCTTCTTGGGGATACTCTTTTTGAAAAACTTCATCGACCCAAATTTTCTTTACATAGCTTTTTGGATCATCCGAGCTTTGGAGAGGTAGATTGATTTCTGCAAGGGCTCCGTTGAGAGATGAAACAACAAGCTGTTGGTATTCATTTTCGATGACATAATAACTTTCATTTGTTTGAGGAGTGGAAGCTGGAGAGGGAGCGACCGGCATTGTAGTAGTTGCAACTCCTTCGGGAGCGGGTTTTGGAGGGAACACGAAGTGATTGACTAGATAAAAAGTCGCGGTCATTAAAACTACAAAAATAATTGTTCGCTTGTCCATAGAGATGCTTCCTAATGTTGGTTTTCAGCTTATCAATTTTCGGGCAAAAGAGCGAGAAGTTCTTCAAATTGAGGAAAGAGTCTGACACCTTCTAGCCAATCATCCTCTTCAAGCTCTTCTTTGGGAGGAAGGTTTTTTGTAGCGTATGATTTATGAAGATAGAAAAATGAGAGATCGTAATAGCCCTGAAGGGAGTAGAGGCAAGCAAGCTGATAGTAAACGGTCTCATTTCCTAGTTTTGCAGCCTGTATGAATTTTTGCTCTGCTTCTCGAAAACAGTTTTCTTGGATTGTGCTATCGGAGACAAGGAGAGCCAGATGGATCCATGTAAGACCCCAGTCAATCGCGAGATCTTCATTTTCTTGATCTGCATCTTCTGCGAGCTTAAAATGATGGATCGCTTTGTAAAAATGATCGGTATCATCTAGCGCCTCTCCAAGGTGCGAGTAGACAACTGCCATGCGGTGCTGGATCTTTGGATGTTTTGGATCGAACATGAGGGTTGTGACAAAGGCTTCTAATGCTCCGCGCAAATAAACAGGTTCATCATGAATCTCGCCTTGAATATCGAGGGTAATTCCATAAAGATAGAACCACTCCGGGTGCTCAAACTTGATCGATTTATAAGTCTGTAAAAGATATTCGAGATAGACAGCGGCTTGGTCGATGAATGCAGGATTATGATGGGTCTCGCCCAGCTCGATCATCAGAGCGGCGATTTCATAGTAAAAGTTGGGGTTGTTTTTGATTTGAAGTGCTTTGCTGTAAAAATAAAGAGCTTTTTCCAGAGGATCGATATCTTCTGTACATTCGTAGATTTTTGCATACGTTTTCCCCATCCAAATCCAGCTAGGGAGTTGAGTGCGATCGATAGAGATAGAGGCTTGAAACTCTTCAATGGCTTGATAGTAGAGGTCTAAATCTTGGTAGTAGCTGGCAAAGGAAAAGAGGCATTTTCCGTATGCATGGATAAGAAAAGGATCATCTTCCTCGTCTTCTTCAAGAGCTTGATCTATTTTGTTCTCGGCTTCGTGGATCAGTTCAATCTGGGAGGTCCAGCTTCCAAGAAGAGCGAGCGCTTCTGCCCATAGACCCTGTAAGTGGAGGCGGGTCGTTTTATGATTAACTACAATGGCGGCTTGCTCACATTTTTCGAGGGCTGAGCGCAGCTTGGATATGTCTTTTTTGCGCTGAGAGGCCTCGATCATAAAAGCAATTCTTTCAACCCAAATTTCAGAGTGTATAGGATTAAGCTGCAAGTAGGCTGCATAGCAATCGCAAGCTTGGGTAAAGTGTTTGTTGTCTTCAGTAAAAAAGTAAAGTTTTTGCAGGTTCTTCGCAAGGCCTAGCCATCCCTCGTCATTTGCAAGGAAATGATTAATGGCTTGTTTATAGCTGGCAATGGCTTTAAGGATGGGGTGGGTATCTTGCAGGTGTTCTGAAAGCAGAGCTGCTGTTTTTCCAAAGGCGTTCCAAAATTCATAGGGCAGCACTTGTCCGATACCAGCGCTTTTTTCAAAAAATGCTATCGATTTATAATGGTCGCCCTGTTCTCCGGAGATCTCGGCAAGCCTTTGATAGATGAGAGCTGCATCCCAGTAGATTTCAGCAGCATGTTCTTTGTTGGTAAGTAGAGCTGCTTTTTCAATCTTATTTTTTGCCTTCTCTAAATCTCTTGTTTTTCCTGTCAGTGTTGAAAGATGCGCAAAAGAAAGGGCCCAAGCATGCCAAGCCTGGCAATGAAGAGGGTCGAGATTTGTTACTTGCTCGAACTTTTTCGCTGCTTTTCGAAGGATTGCAACGCAATTTTGATGCAAGCCATCCTCAAAGAGGTCTAATCCCTCCGTGTAAAGAAGCTCAGGAGATTGGAGATCTAGTCTCACTGTTTGTTCTGGAAGAACGAGTTCTTTTCGCAAGGGCGTACTTGACTGCTCCAATTGATCATTGGAGAAATCATAGAGGCGCGGTGAGTGAGTGCTGTTGAGAACCATGATTGGGGATTATAGGCCAGCTAGGAGATTTCCCTCAATCCAGCTGGATATTTTAATTACAACAAGCTCTTGACCAGTGTTTTAAGGAAATCTTATCGATTCTAAGAAGATGACATTAAACATTTCTTGAGAGAAAAGTTTGGCTTTATCGCTCTCTAAAAACGCCTGAATATTTTTTAGGTAAGTCGAGTAAGTTGCTTGGTCCATACCGCGTATATGATTTAAGACATCTTCAAAGCTTGCAAAGTCTCTTCTATCAATAAAACAATCTTTTGGAATGTAGTCCGTGATGTTGCTCGCTCCCCAATAGATAGGGATAGTGCCGACGGCAAAGCAGTCAAAGATTTTTTCAGTGACGTACCCTTTGATCTCCTGCATGTTTTCATAGCAGATGGAAAACTTATAGTTTTTTAGTGTTTCATGTTTATCGGCTGGAGCACCTTTGTAATGACGAAAATTCTTTTTTTTCCAGCCAGTACCAAAAAATTCAAACTCTCCTTCGGGTTTCTCTTGGAAATATTCGATGACAGAGAGCCTATGGCTATAGAGTTCTTTTTTATGTTTACTTTTTTTGTTCCCTGAAATTTGAGTTAGGAGTTTTCTTTCACTGAAGGAGGGGAGATTGTCCCTCATGTTTTGAAGCACCGGGTAGTAAAATTTGAAATACTTCTTATTGTCAACGAGGTCATCATCCCAGGTATAAATTCTTTTGAATTTTGAAGTGAACTGATCTGCGTAGAGATCTTTTTGGGTGACAGGAGGCTCCCACATGAACAAAACGGTTTTTTTCAGAGGAAATTTTGCTAAATTTTTTTCCTTTAAAAAATGTGGTTTATTCCAGATAACAATATAGCTAAGTTCATAGGTGTCTTTGTCGTTTGCAAGGTCAGTCACTTTTAAAGTGGTATGTTTGAGTTTTAAAGTGTCTCGCAAAGTTTTTAATGAGTTGTTTTCAATAAAGTTTTGATCGTTGGGGTCTTTCGACCAGTCTTGCACGAGGTGTACGTGCTTAACCCGTTCTCGGTATAATGCAGCAGATAGCATCCCAGGCAGCAAAGCAATGACTAAAAAGAACTTTAGATAAGACATGAAGGGAATTATGAATGATTTGGGGTTATTGGGCAATCTTTTGAAGGGACTTTCTCTGGAGCTTTAACCCTGTATCTTCAGGTAAGGAAAAGGCGCGGATCGGGATTTTGAATTTAGGCAGAACCTCTAAGAGCTTGGATTGGATAAGTGGAAGAAGCGAAGGATCTTTTAAGAAGACGGCAGGTCGTGCTCCAAATTCTTCATCTTTGAGAGGCACAATGACTGCCTCTTCCAAATTACAGTGGCTGCGGATTGCAGCTTCTATTTCTTCCGGTTGGATGTTTTCTCCGCCGGAGATGAAGAGATTGTCTTTGCGTCCGATGATTTCAAAACGGTTTTGATTCCACCGCCCTAGATCGCCTGTTTCAAACCATCCTTCGGAGTTGAGGGGTAAATGGATCGTGTTTTCTTGGCGGTAACCTTGGAATAAAACTTCTCCTCGCATCCAAATTTCTCCTTCAGATGAAATTTTCATTTCAGCATGGGGATTGAGGATGTGGTTTGTGACGACCTGCGAACTTGTTTCAGTCATTCCATAGGTGGGAAGAACATTCCAAGGAGTTTGTAGCTTGGGAAGAGGAGCGCCGCCTAGCATTAGAACTTGTAGATGAGGAAGCTTAAGGTTCTCTTTTAACATTCGATAGAGTTGTGTGGGAACAAGCGATAGGTGAGTGGCCCTCTCTAAATTTTTAGAGAGCAGGAATTTGGATTTGGAGAGGTAAGTGCGGAATAAGATGCCGAGCCCTCCAACGTGATATAATGGTATCGTCAGCCCCCAGCAGCTTGTTTCAGTAAGTGGGATTTGAGTGAGCAAGCCTTGAGCGCTTTTCACATGGTTTTTAAGAGTATGGCAGGCGGTTTTTGGAGTGCCGGAAGAGCCGGAGGTTTGGATATAGGTGGCTATGAAGTCGTATTTCCAATCAGTAGGAGATGGGGCAGAAGGTTTTGGCATGGCAGGTGTGAAAAGTTGAAAAGGGTGGGATGGAATTTTTGGATTTAGTGGAAAAGCGATCTTCCCAAGTTTCCAGCATGCAAACAAAGTTAAAATGGTTAAAGGCGATAAAGGCGCTAAGAATGGAACTTCCAAAGATGGAAATGTGGCGATCTGCGCGCACATTCCTTCCACATAAGCTTCAAAAGTGGGATAGTCCCATTCAAATTCATCGGTGATCAGCATAGGATCCAGCTCGTTGGAAAGTGAAGTTTGCCGTCTTTTAAAACAGCAGGGTTTTGTACAAGATCTTGCTCTAAGTGGGTGATCGTTCCTATGCCTAAAACATGAGGGGGGATTTGATGGCTTTGGATAAGGGAGGCAATTTGATGAAGTCCTATGCTGCTTTCAAAAGAGCTGCTTAAAATCAGATGCTCTCTTGGTGAAGGAAGCCCTCTGACCATAGGCTTCCAAATTGTAGGAGACTCTCTTTCGTCTACCGCCTCTATAAAACCTGGCACCGAGCTGCCTGCGTCTTCTAAAAATTCAATCTGATCAGGAGAAAGCTTCGCGCATAATTGATGAACTTTTGCCGATTCCCACAGATGATTGAAATCAAGGCGCAGCTTGAAGGGAAGCGCGCGGATGACAGCGAGGGCCTCATCCATAGTCCAATGGCCTACTTTCAATTTCGCGACGGTGCATCCATGCGCTGTTTCGGCTGTTTTTAAAACTTCATCGGGAGTCCCATAAAGAAAAAGAGCGCACGGGACTGAAGCTGCCAGAGGAGCGATCAATCCATAAATCCCAAACTCTACGGAAGGAAAAAGAGGTCCTCTCCATCCTTTCTTGACGGCATGGAGCTGCTCTAGTGCATCCTGATATGTTTCAATGCTACGGCCAGGAAGCGGAGAGACTTCACTATAGCGGCCTTCTTTTTCCAGCAAAACCCCTTTTTTTGCAGGGAAGCCTTTGAGTTTGATCTCAAAAGGCTCTATCTCAAACTGCATGCGCAAGCAGGCCAAAAGCTAAGAGTGCAGCCGTGAGGAGTCCGACTTGAGCTGTTTGAGCTAGCGCCGCATTCAGTTCGCCAACGTGTATATGGCGCCAAACGGTTTTAAGAGGAATGATCGCTGGAATGAGCGCAAAAGCAGATAGCCACCATCCCATCGTGAGAGGAAGGAGACAGCCTAGGCAGATTAAAACGGTGTATTCAACTTGTGTGAATTTTTTTCCAAAACGGACAGTTAAAGTTTTTTTGTCTGCTTTTTTGTCCTCATTGATATCTCGGAGATTATTCATGACAAGGACAGCGCTTGCCAGGAACCCTGGAGTTAAGCCTAAGAGGACGGCTTCCCACGAGAAGGTCAGAGTTTGCAGATAAGCTGCGCCAGCGGTCGAGATAGGCCCGAAAAATAAAAAAACAAAAACTTCCCCTAAGCCTAAATAAGCTAGCGGTTTGGGTCCTCCTGTGTAAAGGATGCCAAAGGCAATCGAGAGAGTTGTAAGAAGAGTAAAGACGGGGCCTCCGCGTGCAGACAGATAGATGCTCATGAGTGCAACGGCTGAAAAGGTGAGGAATATGGCAAGCTTCATTTGTGAAAGAGAAATAAGGCCCGCTTGCGTTAATCTACGAGGTCCTTTTCGCTCAGCGGTGTCTGCTCCTTTTAGAAAATCGTAGTAATCGTTTGCAAAGTTGGCTCCCATTTGTATAAGGAGGGCGGTGAGGAATGTCATGAGGCAGGCAAGAAGTGAAAATGTACCTTGCCGCGCTGCAAAAGAGGCGCCGATCAATACGGGCATAATGGAAAGAACAAGTGTTTTTGGGCGTGCGGCTTCAAGCCAAAGCATAGCAGTTTTCATGGATTCCTTTTGAATTTTTTAAAGTTGGGTTTTCTTTTTTGAGTAAAGGCGTTGCGCCCTTCTTGTCCTTCTTCAGTCATGTAAAAGAGCATCGTGGCGTTGCCTGCAAGTTCTTGAAGGCCTGTTTGTCCATCGCAGTCGGCGTTAAGCGCTGACTTAAGACAGCGAAGAGCCATAGGAGAAAGCTCTAGCATTTCTTGGCACCAAGAAATCGTGGTTGATTCAAGCTCTTCATAGGGGACGACGGTATTGACAAGGCCCATAGCGAGAGCTTCTTGTGCAGAATATTTCCGGCATAAAAACCAGATCTCGCGTGCTTTTTTTTGTCCGACAATCCTTGCAAGAAAGCTAGAGCCAAAACCTCCATCAAAGGAACCGACGCGCGGACCGACTTGTCCGAAAATGGCATTATCGGCTGCAATCGTCAAATCACAAACGACATGGAGCACATGGCCTCCTCCAATCGCATACCCCGCAACCATGGCGACAACGGGCTTAGGACAGGTCCGGATTTGTCTTTGAAATTCAAGAACGTTGAGATGCTCGGTTCCATGGCTGTCTTTATAGCCTGCATCCCCACGCACTTTCTGATCGCCGCCTGCGCAAAAAGCTTCCTTGCCCTCGCCTGTAATGATAATCACTCCAATCGATGGGTCCATCCGCGCATCTTCAAAAGCGTGCATCATTTCTTTGATTGTAAGAGGCCTGAACGCATTGCGAACCTCAGGGCGGTTGATAGTGATTTTTGCGATCCCGGGGATTTTGTGATAGAGGATGTCTGTATAGATTCCACAGGATGTCCAAGTTTCAGTAGCGATACTCATCGAAGGGCTCCTCCAAAGTGCTCGATCGTTTCACATATTTTCTGATCGATTGCTTGATGGTCTAAAACATTTTGTTCACGACTTGATGTAAACTCTAAAAGAGCTGTTTTTTCATCTCGCAATGCTCGGTGCAGATCTTCAAAATTTGAAAGAGATGTATAAGGAATATTGAACATTTCTGCAGCTTTAGCAAACTTCCAGTCATGAGCGGCTGCAAAATAGCCTTCAAAAATATCGGTTTGCTCTTTGAGCTGGAGAAAAGAGAAAATGCCTCCGCCGCTGTTATTAATCACGATGAAGATAATCGGCACAGTGCATTTGCGCACTGCAGCCAAGGAATTTAAGTCGTGCAAAGCTGCTAAGTCGCCAAGAACTGCAACTAAGGGCCTCTTAATCCCTTCAGCTAAGCCGATGACTGTTGCAATATTGCCATCGATTCCGGAAAGACCTCTCTGGCCGAAAATCGGGCCGCGGTGGAGCCTGGGAAAAAAGAATCGGTCGGCATCCCGAATGGGCATGCTATTAGAAAAATAAATAGCAAAATGCGAAGGGAGATGATGGTGCAAATACCGGATGAGTCCCGGCTCAGAGAAAGGTGAGATAGAATCATCCAAATGTCCTTCGATCAGATGGCTGAGCGCTTTCCATTCACTCTGCCAAGATAATCTAGAATGTAAATAGGGAGATAGCTGCTCGCAGAAGAGGTTAGGATCTATCATGATCCGGTGGGTTGCTTTATGAAAAGGATCATGACGATAGGGATGATCTGCGACCATCAAATAGATCGAAGGCTTTATACTTTGAAGCCATGTGAGAAGAGGTTTTGAAATCAGGCGATCTCCGAAATGGACGATGCAATCAGGATCAAGATCTGATGTAGCCTTCAAAAGATCGATATAATAAGGAATTAAACTAGGGTGTGAAATTTCCGAACGGAGTCCCGACATGAGGTCTGGAAGAACGGGCCAGTTCAGTTTTTCTGCGAGCTCAAAAATAGCGGTATGTCGTTTGGAATGAGGCATGGCGCCTGCAATGATGACTCCTTTCTTAAAACTAGAGAGTTGTTCAGCCCATTTTTTTAAGCTGGAGTTTGAGATCATCGCATGCGAAGGTTCATAATGCGTAGAAGGTGGAGCATCAAATTGTTTTCCGGAGAAAAAGGGCTCTCGAAATTGACAATTTAAATGAATGGGTCCTGCAGGAGATTGTGTTGCACGGAAGACAGCGTGAGCAATCGTCGATCCGAGCCATTCATCTGAGAGCTGCGGCTCAGCGGCTGGGATCTCGGCATGCCACCTTACATAATTTCCAAAAAAATTTACTTGATCGCAGGTTTGATTTGCCATGCAATCTTGAAGCTCTGCGGGTCTATCTGCTGTCAGCAAAATCAGGGGGACATGATCATGGGAAGCTTCCATCACAGCGGGAAAAACATTTCCAACAGCGCTGCCCGAAGTCGTCAGAATAGCGACGGGTGATTTAGAAGCCTTGGCATATCCATAGGCATAAAATGCCACGGCCCGTTCATCAAAATGAACAAATTTTTCAATTCGAGGCTCTCGAGCCGCCGCCGCTGCTAAGAGCGAAGATCTAGAACCTGGAGCTAAGCAAATCCTACGCACCCCATGATTTACTAAATGGGAGATGATTTGACTTGCAAAGCGATCATTCATTCGTCGCACCATTTCAAGATATGTGCAATTTTTCGATTCAGCTCTTCCCACTCTTTTGCCGGTTCTGATCCTTTGACAATCCCTGCACCTGAAAAAAGATGAAGCTTGTTTTTAGAAACCAGCATCGAACGGATGGCAACTGCAAAATCTGTCTCTTTGTCTGATACAAGCCCAATCGGGGCGCCGTACCATCCTCGGTGAAAAGGTTCAACATTGCGAAGATAATCCATCGTATGTTCACGAGGGAAACCACCAAGAGCCGGTGTTGGGTGCAGCTGAGCGATAAGCATTTTATCTGAGATTTTTGTTTTAAGCATTCCATCTAGCTTTTGATATAAATGCCTTAAATTGCCAAAAGGACGTTCCTCGGGAGATCCGTATTGTAGGTCATGGCAGCAAGATTCAAGCTGATTTTTTAAAAATGTGCGGACAGCATTCACTTCTTCAAATTCTTTTGGGCTCCAGCTTTCTGAAGTGCTGATAGTTCCAGCCAGTGCTTCAGTCACAATTTTACGACCATCGCGTGAATAAAGCTTCTCTGGACTCGCGCCTAAAAAAGCTGTATCGGCGTCGAGCTGTACCATGAATAAAGTGGTATGATTTCCAAATGACATCAGTCCCTTTAAAAGCTCTAAAGGATCAATCGTGCTATCAAAAGTAAGTGTTGTTTGCCGTGCAAGAACAACTTTTCTAAACACATTTTTCTCGATTTTTTGGCACGCATCTTGCACTAATTGCCACCATTTTTCAAAAGTCGGCGTATCTTGCCGATCCAAACATTTTGGAAGGCTTGGAGCGACACTGTTTTCTATCCAATCTGCAGTGATTACTTTTTCGGGGGAAAAGATCCATTCTTTAGGAAATGAACTCCAAATTCCTTCGCATCCATTTTCATGAAAAGATTGGGCTTTGAAAGTAAAAGTGGATGTCGAACTCTGTCCATATCCTATGCAAGCTTTATCTTTTCCTCTTGGTTTCCAATAAAATCGAGGAAATTCATTTGAAGTTTTAAGAAATGGAATTAAACGATGCATCGTTTTTCTCCAATGTAAAGAGACACGATTCCTAAGGTCAGCGGCTTTATGGTTACATTTTCAAAGCCTGCTTGTCTCAAGATGCTGCATAAAGCTTCACCTTGAGGAAATGTTTCAATCGTATTCGAAAGGTACGTGTAGGCCTCCTTATTTTTCGAAAGCCATTTCCCAACATACGGAACGACCTGATTTAAGTAAAATCGGTGTAAAAACCGTATCAGCTTATTCTGAGGGTGTGAAAATTCTAAGATAATGAGACGGCCTTGAGGAGCTAAAGATCGATAAATTTCTTCGAGGCTTTGGGATAAGTTCTCAACATTTCTAATGCCAAAAGAGATAGTGACAGCATCGAACATATGATCAGGATATGGAATCTTTTCTGCAGGAGCGCAGGCAAGTTGCAAGCAGTAGGAATAGCGCCTCAGTTTTTTGGAGGCAATCGTCAGCATCTCTTGAGCTGGATCGATGCCAACGGCATCGTAAATAGCCGGACAGTTTTTGATAAGCGAAATCAGCTGATCACCTGTTCCTGTCGCGCAATCGAGAAGTTTGATTCTTTGTTTTGAGGGGAGGTGTTGACAAACGGCCTTTCTCCAATAGCGATCAAGACCCAGTGACAAGACTGTGTTGATGAAATCATACCTTTCAGAAATGGTGTTAAACATCTGAGGCACTTTCATGGCAAGCATTTTCACATAAAGAATATTTAAAGAGGAGAGCAAATTTTACGAAACGGTTTCCGGTTTTGATTTGCGATCGACAAGAAGGCCGAGTTTTAGAGTTGAGAAGACACAGCTAGCGCCGATGGCAAGAGCAATCCATCCTGCGACAAAAGCGCTAGCGAGCACTCCGCCGCAGACTTGAATCAGCAAGATACTCATAAGAGAGGCCCCGCCTCTACCCATTCTAGAACACATGCCATCGATTACAAGTTTTCCCTGCATTTTTTCAAGAGAGGGGAGTAAGAGGAATGAGATTTCTTTTGAAGTGTCAAAGAGAGTGTATTTTGCAGCTCTGACAACGCAGAAGAAAATCGTGCCAAGAAGAACGAGCAGCTCCAAATGCATATCCTTTGAAGGCGTCCATAACATTAAGAAAAAAGCCCCTTCGGTGATTAGGAGGCAGACAGGTGTTACAAGTGAAGCAACAACCCATCGGCATTTCTTTAGCAGCAATGGCGTGATAATAAGAGCGCTGATCGCTGTGAGAAGGCCGCTCCAAAAGGCGAGCTTTCCATTGTAATCGCAATAAAGCCTTGGATCCGGGTATTTTTGCTTGAGGACATCTAGGAAGATGACTTCTCCAAGGGTGTAGGCGACATAATCTGCGATGGTAATCCAAGCTAAGAGAAGTAAATAGCGCGACTTAAAACAGAGACGGACGCTGTCCCAAAGAGAAAGAGCGTCTTCTTCTTTTTTCTCTTCTTTTTTTGGGCCTGCAAACTGAGTCCAAAGCTTAGTATAAAGCCAAGCGGTGATAAGTCCTAAGACAGCAAGAGAGGCCATCATGAGAGTGAGCGAGCGGGACCAGGAGCCTCCGGAAATGTAATCAGAGGTACACAGTGTAATAAGGGGGCCCGACAGCATCGTTCCCATGCTTCCCCCCAGCATCAAAGGAGCGTAAAAACGTTTTGCATCGGCAATGGGGATATACTGGTTGACAAGACCCCAAAAAAGGACGGTGAGAAGCGCGATTTTCCAAAGCTCTGCCATCACAAAGAAAAGCATGGAAAATCCCTGGGGAAGTAAAACAGAAAACCAGTCATGTCCGGGCAGCCACGACCATCCGGCTAGTGTCTCTTTCCAAAGATGAAGCGAAGGATAAATTCCTACTGCAAAAAATAGAAAAAAGCCTGAAAAGACTGCAAGAGTAATGAGAAAGACCTTATGGATGGAGAACCGGTTTAAAAGCCTTGTGAGCAAAAAGACCATGAGCACAGCTCCCGGCATCGTTCCGCAGAGCTCAAAGAAGGGGATCGAGCTGGCTCCGTGCCCTAAATCGACAACCGCTAGGGCGTTTCGTGCGCTTCTTAAGAGGCAATAATTAACATTTAAAAGACAAACAATAGAAAACATGAGAGAGAAAAGAACCAAAAACCTACGATTGGTTATTAACTCTTTGAGCATTATTTTTTCTCAGATCGTTTCCGTTCGTTTTCTTTCATGAGTCTTTTTCGAAGTCTAATATTTTTAGGAGTAATCTCAACGAACTCGTCTTCGTTAATGAAATCGATCGCAGTCTCCAGCGTAAACTTGCGAGGCGGCGTCAAGATGATGTTTTCATCGCTGCCTGCAGCTCGGACGTTAGTCAGCTGTTTTTCTTTTGTAACATTGACGATCATATCGCTATCGCGGCTATTTTCGCCGACGATCATCCCTTCATAAACTTCATCGCCCGGCGCCACAAAAAGAGATCCCCGGTCTTGTAGAGCAAATGAAGCGTAGCCGGTCGTTTTTCCTTGGTTCCCTGAAATCAAGACACCTTTTTGACGGCCGACGATCTCACCCTTCCAAGGAGCGTAATTTTCAAAGACCGAAGTTAAAATACCAAGACCTCGCGTCGAGGTTAAAAATTCGCCACGGTATCCCATGAGGCCTCTTGTAGGAATATAAAATTGGAGCGTTGTAATGCCATGTTCATTCGTCTCTAAAAAGCGCATTTCGCCGCGCCGTCTTGAAAGCTCTTCGATGACAGATCCTGAGTATTCTTGAGGGATTTCGATATGGACATTTTCCATCGGCTCGCTTTTTACGCCATCGATATCTTTAATAATGACACGTGGTTTTGAAATTACAAATTCATATCCTTCGCGGCGCATCGCTTCCATCAAAACAGCCAGGTGAAGCTCGCCCCTTCCGCTCACTTCAATCGCTTCTTCACGGCTCATATCGATTTTAAGAGAGATATTCGCACGTTTTTCTTGAGTCAGGCGGTCTTTGATTTTATTCATGGTGACATTTTTTCCATCACGGCCCACAAAAGGTCCGTTATTAACCATCACCTCGATTGTCAGAGTCGGTTCTGCCAAGTGGATTGGAGGCAGTTGAATAATTTGAGTAGGGGAGCAGATGGTATCACCAATTGTCACATCAGGAATACCGGCTAAACTGATAATATCACCAACGCCCGCCTCTTCCATTTCGACTTTTTTCAGACCCAGATACCCTTCAATTCGGACAATCTTATGTTGAGTCGGATGTCCTTCTTTATTGACTCTGGCAACCATGTCGCCCTTCTTAATTTTTCCCTCTAAAACACGTCCGCAGGCTTGCCGGCCCACATAATCATCATAGGTTAACGTTGTCGACTGCATGAGGAAAGGGAGCTCTAAATTTCCCGGAGGCGCTGGAACGAAACTGACGATGAGTTCAAATAAAGGCTTTAAATCGACTTGGGGATCGCCCAGGTTTTTCATCGCAAAACCTTGCAGGCCTGACGCATAAATAATGGGGAAGTCCAGCTGCGCATCGGTCGCACCCAGTTCTACAAACAAGTCAAATGTCAAGTTGAGCGCGCGGTCAGGATTTGCGTGTGGACGATCGATCTTATTCAACACGACAATTGGACGGATGCCCATCTTAAGGGCCTGAGAAAGTACAAAACGGGTCTGCGGCATCGGTCCTTCTTGAGCATCGACGATGAGGAGCACCGAGTTCACAAGGCCGAGTACGCGCTCTACTTCTCCTGAAAAGTCAGCATGGCCTGGGGTGTCGATAATGTTAATTTTATAATCTTCAAAGAAAACACTTGTATGTTTAGCAAAAATCGTGATGCCGCGCTCTTGCTCCTGGTCGTAGCTGTCCATCACGCGCTCGGGGACCTTCTCATTATCTCTAAAGACATTGGATTGTTTGAGCATTTGATCCAAAAGGGTTGTTTTCCCATGGTCAATGTGGGCAATGATGGCGATGTTGCGGATTTTTTCAGGTTTAAAAAAAGTAGGCTGTGACATGTTTTCTTCGGCTTATTAAAGGGTTTAAGATATGCAATCTATCAGAATAGAGACAAAAATAATAGTAGGAAATCAGCCTTCAGACCGTCTAGCTTCTTTTTGGAGGGATAGTGTGAGGAGTCCTCTTCCCGTACTGTCAAATTCAAATTTCACGTTATTTGGGTTGAAAGGTGCATTAAAACTGTGCCTAAACACGAGTTTCCGAGGTTGAGGGGTATAAGAAAGACTTTTTGCCTTCTCACGATCCTCCAAATACTCTGGGTCTGTTCGTTCTCCAATCACACAAATATAATCGTAATCGATCAGGATCTTAACATCCTTGGGTTTCATATAAACGACATTCAATTCAATACCTACGCCTATTTGCTCTTGTTGAGCATCTTTGAGCATGACGTTGTTGAGCATGAAAGAGGGATCAGCATTATCGTACTTTTTGAAAAATTCGAAAGCTTCTTGTGAGAGAGCGTTTATTATTGCAAGTTTATCTTCGTGACATTCATTGCCGTTAAAAAAGACAGCCGATGTCTTATCTATCCAATGATAGAAAAGCAGCCATGAATCCTCAGGCATATCTTCATAAAAGAGATAAGGACTTGTCCAGTGTCTTTCTTGACTTAGTTCATAATATATTTTCAGATGGTTCAAGAAATCTTCAAAGTAATCAGGTGCTAATGGATGATCTAGTTGTTTCAATGTGAGCTCAATGGGTCTTCCTTGGTAATTAAACGAGACCGTATCATTTTCTTTTGCACCCTCAAATAGTGACATAGGCAACTCTGCAGGGAGCGGGTTAGTTGCGCAGGCGGAAGAAAGAAAAATATTTTTCTTAAAACCATTTCGATAATTCTGCTGATTAAAGAGAACTCTTCAGGAGTAAATGTAAAGGTGGCATATAAATCTTTTGGATCTACTGAAAAAGAACCATTTAAAAGCGTAATATTTTTCCCGAATTGATATTTTAGATCTCTTCCTAGCTGTCCTGTCATCCCTTCATTTGTCACAATGCGAGCGTCCGCTCTAAAAGGAACGGAAGAAGGTGCAAAAACTCTCTGAAACGGTTCACATAAAGATCGTATGGCCATGATTCCTCGGTAAAGCTTAGGAAATTATACTCGATTGATAAAAATAAATCATCATATTAAAAAAGACCTGGAGGGAAAAGTTTTTTAAGCCTAAACTAATTGGTAAGCTATGTAGAATGATTGTTTTAGGTGTGAAATGGAAAGAGACAATTTTGATCATGAGACCTCTTCCCCAACCTCTGTCATGGATTCCAGGACAGGACAGCTCGACACTATTTTAAAAGAAAAGCTCGACAACGCATATCACAAACACACTTCCAAAGTCATACTCCATGAAATCGTTAAAATTGCCTGTGAGCATACCCCCATTGACTTAGCCTATGCCGCATCAAGGCTTCCACCGAATCTTCGACCTGTTTTGTACGAAAATTTAGCTGACTTAGACGGAAAAATTTCGTTCATGATTAACACCGATATGGGGACGCGCACTGCCGTTTTCCGTCATATCAGTGACAACGAAGCTAAGCTTCTCATCGAGCAAATGCCATCCGACGATGCTGTTTCTGTGATGGAAGTTCTGCCAGAGAAACGATTTCGGCGCATCCTGGACATGCTCGAAATTCCAAAAGCTTCCCGTATACGCGAGATTAAACAACATGAGCGCCATACGGCAGGCCGTTTAATGACGAATGAATTCTTTGCCTTCTCGATGGATGTAACAATAGGGGAGGCAGCCGCGATCATCCGCGACAACCCTGGAATTGAACTGACAAGGCAAATCTTTGTGTTAAACCTTGCTGGAGAGCTTCAAGGGTATGTGCCTGAAAGAAACTTGATTGTGAATCCTCCCAACCTTCCCCTTCGGCAAGTGATGAAGCCTGTTCTGCATAAAGTTCAGCCTGAAGCCTCCAGGGAAGAAGTTGTTGATGTTGTCGAACGTTATAAGCTGCCAGTACTTCCCGTTGTCGACTCCGATGAGAGGCTGCTCGGGGTTGTGACTTATGACGACGTAATGGAGGCGATGGAAGACATCGCCGATGGAACCATTGCACAAATGGCCGGTATTGGAGAAAAAGTGCGGGAGCATGAACCTACTTGGAAAAGGCTTCTTGCAAGAGCCCCCTGGCTTGTTGTAACACTATGCGCTGGACTGTTAAATGTCGGAGTCATGTCATCTATTCAAGGGTATGACGGAGGGATTTTAACTTTCGTTCTTTTCTTTGTTCCCCTTATTACAGGCTTATCCGGAAACATCGGGATTCAATGCAGTACGGTGCTTGTCCGCAGCATGGCAACAGGAGGATTATCCACCGGTTCTAAGGGAGAGGCCATTGTGAAAGAAGTGATTATTGGCGTCTCATGCGGTGTCTTGTTCGGGATCTTAGCAGGACTTCTTGTCTCAGGGCTTGATCTGATTGGAATCACCGGAATTGAAATAGGCGCAACGCATGTCGGACTGATTGTTGGAATAGGACTTTGGGGCGCTTGCCTTGCAAGCACGCTCTTAGGTGTTTTTTCACCTTTGTTTTTTGCTCGCATAGGCGTTGATCCAGCGATCGCAGCAGGTCCTATCATTACAGCTATTAATGACTTTCTATCGATGTCGATTTATTTTCTTATCGCGCTAGGGCTTAATGCTCTGATAGCATGTTAAAGCTCAAAAAGAATGCCTTAGGTACATACCAACAAAAGCTGGCCTTAATCCCTCAAGATGAAATAGAAGGCTTTTTTAATCAAAGCCGCAAGTGGAATCTAGCACCAGCATTATCAAATGGCGGCAGCGTGATTTTTCCTCACACTTTGATGCGCACCTGTGGTGATCAAATTGCTGCTGCTGTTTTAGGATGTTTGGACTCAGGAGCTCCGCGTGTGATTGCCTTAGGGGTTCTCCATCCGCTTGAAAGACAGTTCATGATCGATGCTAGGCAGAAATCTTATCGAGGAGAAGATGTTTCAGGCGAGCCTTCTTGGGGGATTTTCGGGCCCTTATTTCCGGAAAGTCAAATATGGAAAATTGAATATTCACTTCAGAATTTTGAATTTTTATGGAATTACGAAATCCAAAAACGAAAAATCAAAAATCCTCCAGAGTTAATTCTTGCTTATCCTTGCCTTGCAAATAGAGAGCCCTGGAAATTACCCGGCATGGACCAGTTAAAATCGTACCTTCCAAATAGCCTTATTGTATCTACAACCGACTTTTGCCACTTAGGAAGAGCCTATGAGACTGATCGCATTTTACCTATTTCAAAAGAGGCCGAAGAATTTGCACGCCTGACAATTAAACAAGGCCTCCGTTTTTTTGCTGAGCCAGACTATAGCCACTACATCGATTATTGCGCTGAGACCATTTCAGATGGGGTTGATACAGGCCAGGTTTTGATGTACTTAAAAGGCCCTTTCAAATCCAAAATTTTGGACATGCGGCTCGTTGATACAGCTCATCTTTTTGAAAACGATCCATCGCCTAGTTGGGTGGCCGCATCACTCATAGAGTTGACACCTTAAACGTTCTTATAGAGAGATTTATAGAGGGATACTGCCCACGGTCACAAATTGAGGTTTCGGCTTTAGCGAAAGCTCCCGCGATTCCGCGATTGCAAATGGTTTCATATTAGAAAATATGGACCCATTTGCAATCACTGAATCCCGGGGCTTTGGCAAAGCCCAAATCCTCAATTTGTGATCGTGGGCAGTATAGTTTTTGTGTTGTGAATTACCCTTAAATCCGATATGCTTTGGTGAAAAGAAATCCCCTGATTTTCATGAAAAAAAAAGGACGTCTCTTACCCCACTGTCAATTAAAAGATTTGCTTGCACCTTTTGTAGAGAAAATGAAAGCCAGAGCCGATCTAAGGCCTGATTTAATCTTACAAGAGTGGACACAAATCATAGATCCGAAGTGGCAAGGGATGACAAAAGCTTCTTCTTTTGAAAAAGGGACGCTTGTGATAAATGTTAAGAACGCGGCTTTATATAGTTTGCTTGTTCAACATGAAGGATCAAAACTATTAAAAAAGCTGCAGGATAAATTTCCGGAAAGCGGCATTAAGAAAATCAAATTTTGTATAGGCTAATGAAGGTATGACGACAATGACAGAAGAAGAGAACAAAAATACCTATGACGCAAGTTCGATTACCGTCTTAGAAGGTCTTCAAGCGGTTCGTGAACGTCCGGGGATGTATATTGGCGATACTCAATCCGCCGGTCTTCATCAACTCGTCTATGAAGTTGTCGATAACTGCATCGACGAAGCGCTCGCAGGCTATTGTACGGACATCGTTGTCACTCTTCATAAAGACGGCTCAGTCTCTGTTGAAGACAACGGACGCGGAATTCCGATTGGCAAACACGAAAAAGAGTCGATCAAACAAGGACGCGATGTAACAGCCTTAGAAGTTGTCATGACCATCCTTCATGCCGGCGGCAAGTTCGATAAAGCCACCTATAAAGTCTCAGGCGGTCTCCACGGCGTAGGAGTCTCTTGCGTAAATGCTCTTTCCAAAAAATTCCATGTCGAAGTTTATAAAAGCGGCCACGTATATGAAATGGATTTTTCTAAAGGAAAACCCATTACACAATTACAACAGTCAGGTGAATCTGCAAAAAGAGGCACGCTTGTTCACTTCCTGCCCGATGACTCCATTTTTGCCGTCACAACGTACGATTACGACGTCTTACTCAAGCGCCTGCGCGAGCTCGCTTTCTTAAATCGCGGCATTAAAATTGTTTATCGCGATGAAAGAAATACCGATCACCCAGAACAATGTCTTTTCTACGAAGGAGGAATTGTTTCGTTTGTTGCGTACCTGAATGAAAACAAAATCCCTCTTTTCCAAAAGCCTATTTACATTCATGGCGTGAAAGATGTCTCCGATGGACCGGTCGATGTTGAAATCGCGCTTCAGTGGAACGATACTTATATTGAAAATCTCCATTCCTACGTCAACAACATTTCAACAAGACAAGGTGGAACGCACGTCTCCGGTTTTTCAACTGCACTGACTCGCGTCCTCAACCAGTATATTAAGAATAACAACTTGATTAGAGCCAATGATAAGATTTCAGTTTCCGGCGATGATATGCGCGAAGGCTTAACTGCTGTGATCTCCGTGAAAGTTCCCAACCCACAATTCGAAGGACAAACAAAACAGCGTCTTGGAAACAGCGATGTCGGATCTGTTGTTCAAATGATCTGCGGAGATGAGCTAACAACCTTCTTAGGCGAAAACCCAAACATCGCCAAGATGATTGTAGAAAAGTCAATCATCGCCGCCCAAGCACGCGAAGCCGCTAAAAAAGCGCGCGAGCTCACCTTGCGAAAGTCAGCACTCGACAGCCTGCGTCTTCCAGGAAAACTCACCGACTGCCAAGAAAAAGATCCCGCTCTTTGTGAGCTTTTCATCGTTGAGGGAGATTCTGCGGGAGGCTCTGCCAAAATGGGACGCGATCGAAGATACCAAGCCGTTCTTCCCATCCGCGGTAAAATCTTAAACGTTGAAAAATCAAGACTTGAAAAAATCTTGCAAAACCAAGAAGTCGGCGCCATGGTCGCCGCATTTGGATGCGGAATCGGCAAAGACAATTTTAGCCTCGAAAAACTCCGCTATCATAAAATCATCATCATGACCGATGCGGACGTCGACGGGTCCCACATCCGAACACTACTCCTTACTTTCTTCTACAGACATATGCCGGCGCTTGTCGAAAACAACTTTGTTTACATCGGCCAGCCGCCTCTCTATCGCGTAACTCGCAAGAAGATCTCCCGCTATATCCATAGCGAACGGGAAATGGATGATTATTTACTCAAACTCGGAACCAGCGATCTCGATCTCAAGCTCATGGGACGTTCCGACCCAATGAACCCAGACGAAGTCCACCTTCTTCTAGAGTCAATCCTGGATATCGAACATTTTATCATCTCCATCGAGAGAAAAGGAATTCCATTCCGTGAATTCCTCCAAACAAGAGATGATCAAGGACGGTTCCCGCGCTTCCAAGTCAAAATTGGAGATCAATTTAAGTTTGTCTATACAGATGATGAATTCACACGCCTCCGAGTAGAGGATGAAGAAATTCAAAAGCAAGTGCATGCACAAACTCTCGCATCCATACCTCCCGAAGAACAAACAGAGGAAATAAAAATCTTCATCTACAAGCCTCTTCCATTCTTAGAGCTATTCGAAGAAGGAAAGATGAATGCTTTAAGATCCAAACTAGCAGACTTTAATCTCTCATTTGACCACTACACCATCGCCGATGGAAAACTTCTCGACATTACTGATGAAGAAGGACGTGAGACCCCGATTTTCACACTCAAGGAAGCCATCGATTTCCTCCGCGTCAACGGCCGCAAAGGGATCGAGATCCAACGGTACAAAGGTCTTGGAGAGATGAACGCCGACCAGCTCTGGGAAACCACCATGGATCCAGAAAAACGAACACTCATACGTGTTACACTGCCCGATGCAATCGCAGCAGACCACATGTTCACCATGCTTATGGGAGAAGATGTACCGCCGCGCAGAGCATTTATCGAAAAACACGCACTCTCAGTGAAGAACTTAGACATTTAAGGGATAAATATGGACTACCCAAAAGATCAAATGATTGTACCCCGTAACGTTGAAGACGAAGTCAAGGAAAGCTATCTTCGTTACTCCATGTCCGTGATTATCTCACGAGCGCTTCCTGACGTGCGCGATGGACTGAAACCCTCTCAGCGCCGCATTTTATTTGCCATGAGACAACTAAACCTAACTCCCGGCGCCAAACACAGAAAATGCGCTAAAATTTGCGGAGACACCTCAGGGGATTACCACCCGCACGGAGAAACCGTCATCTATCCAACGCTTGTCCGCATGGCCCAAAGCTGGCTTATGCGCTACACCTTAGTCGACGGACAAGGTAACTTCGGCTCCATCGACGGCGACCCACCAGCTGCGATGCGTTACACAGAATCCAGACTGACGCATGCCGCCATCTCCCTCATGGAAGATCTCGACAAAGATACCGTCGATCTTATTCCCAACTACGACGAAACAAAAGTCGAGCCGACCGTATTTCCTTCCAAGTTTCCCAACCTCATTGCAAACGGATCATCCGGTATTGCAGTCGGTATGGCAACAAACATCCCTCCGCACAACATCGAAGAGCTTATCACAGCCACAATCCGAGTGATCGACAACCCCGCCACCACCATCGATGAAATCATGGAAGTAATGCCTGCGCCTGACTTCCCTACAGGCGGTGTGATCTGCGGCTACCGCGGCATTAAAGAAGCGTACCATACAGGACGCGGAAAAATCATGCTCCGCGGCGTCATGCATGTTGAAGACCTCGAAGGCACCGAACGTCAAAAAATCGTCATCGACGAACTTCCTTATAACGTCAACAAATCGATCCTCATCCAGCGCATCGCTGAGCTCGTCAACGAAAAGACCATGAATGGCGTCTCAGATCTGCGCGATGAATCCGATAAAGACGGCATGAGAATCGTTCTTGAACTGAAACGGAATGAAATTCCCGACGTTACCATCAACCAGCTCTATAAATTCACTGACATGCAGGTAACATTCGGCTGCAACATGCTAGCCCTCGATAAAGGAATGCCGCGCACCATGACGATCAAACACATGATCGCCTCATGGATCGAGCATCGCATCGAAGTCATCCGCAGAAGAACCCGTTTTGAACTCAATAAAGCAGAAGCCAGAGCTCATATCCTAGAAGGTTACTTAAAAGCGCTCGACCACCTCGACGCCGTTGTCAAACTCATCCGAGAAAGCGACAACCGAGAAGCCGCCAAAGCCAAGCTCATGGAAAAATATCTGCTCTCCGACAGACAAGCCCACGCAGTTCTCGACCTCAAACTCTACCAACTCACAGGCCTTGAGCGCGGAAAAATCGAAAGCGAATATCAAGAACTCCAAGCAAAAATCGCTCACTATAGAGCCGTTTTAGCAAGCGAAGCCCTCGTTCGCGGCATCATCAAAGATGAACTCGAAGAGCTCCGCAAACACCATAAAGGAGAGCGCCGCACCAAAATCATCGCCGCAGAAGGGGAGTTCCAAATGGAAGACCTCATCCCTGATGAGCCCGTGATTATTACCATCTCCGAAGACGACTATATCAAACGGATGCCGACCGACACCTTCCGCGAACAACGACGCGGAGGACATGGCGTTGCAGGCCTCGAGATGAAAAAAGAGGGAGATTCTCTAAAAGACATCTACGTCGCCTCCACCCATGACACACTCATGATCTTCACAAGCTTTGGAAGATGTTATTGGCTCAAAGTGTGGCAAATCCCAGAAAGTGGACGCCGCACCAAAGGAAAACCACTCATCAACCTCCTCGAAGATATCGGCCCCGGAGAGAAGATCGCCGCCATCCTCCGCGTCAGAAACTTTGAAGATCAAGCATCGATTCTCTTGGCCACCCGCAAAGGCGTCGTCAAAAAAACCATGCTCTCCGAGTTCAGCTCGCAAAGACGCAAAGGTGTTTATGCCATCAATATCGACGAAGGAGATGAAGTCATCGCCGCACGTCTTGTCCATGCAGGTAAACAGATCATGCTCTTTACCAAAAATGGAATGGCGGTCCGCTTCGATGAAAACCTCATCCGCGCCATCGGCCGTGTCGCTAGAGGGGTTCGCGGCGTCACACTCAAAAATGAAAATGACATCGTCATCAGCTGTGAAGTTGTCACGCCCGATCAATCACTCCTCATCGTCTGTGAAAATGGCTATGGAAAACGATCAAGCGTCGAAGACTTTAGACAAACCAACCGCGGAGGCGTCGGAGTCCGCTCAATTATTACAAGCCAGCGCAATGGGCTTGTCATTGGAGCCATTTCCGTCACCGATAGCGATAGCGTTGTCCTCATGTCAAACTTAGGACAAACCATCCGCATGTCGATGAAAGACGTCCGAGTTATGGGAAGATCGACCCAAGGCGTTCGCCTTGTCAATCTCCCTGCCGAAGACAAAGTTGTTGCCGTCCAAAAAATTGAAGAAATAGTCGGAGCTAAATAGTTGTTTATCTCTTTCGAAGGCGGAGAGGGTGCTGGAAAAAGCACCCTCATCCATAAAGTCTACGAATATCTTCTAGCAGAGAAAAAACCCGTTCTTTTAACGCGCGCGCCCGGCGGAACCATGACGGGCGAGCTCATCCGCCACCTTCTCCTTCACCACAACGAACAAGACGTCTCTTCCCGCACCGAACTTTTTTTATTCCTTGCTGACAGGGCCCAACACGTTCAAGAAGTGATCCTCCCGGCTCTTGCCCAAAAAAAAATCATCCTCTGCGACAGATTCAACGATTCAACTGTTGCCTACCAAGGCGGCGCCCGAGGCTTTGATCCCGACTGGGTCCGCACCCTCTGCCACTTTGCAACCCAAAATCTCGAGCCCACCATCACGCTCTATCTCGACATCGACCCCCACGAAGGATTACAACGGGTAAAAAGATCCAAAGACCGCATAGAGCAAGAAGACATCACCTTCCATCAAAAAATCCGCACCGCTTATCTCTCCATTGCTAAAAAAGAGCCAAAAAGGTTTCATGTTCTAGATGGATCCAAACAACCTCAAGACGTTTTCGAAGACGCCCTGCGACTTCTCCGGCCTTATTGGTAACGCGCAGGCCAAAGAAATACTTTCCGAGCTTTTCTTCCATCGCACCGTGCCCCAAGTGCTTCTCTTCCATGGCCCCCGCGGCATTGGAAAAGGCCTCTTTGCTAACCGTCTAGCAAACGCCCTCCTCCAAAGCACCAAATCCCAGCACCCTGACCTCCACATCCTCCATCCCGATCCAGAGTCTGAGCAATACCCCATCGCCACTCTGCGCCAGCTCATCCAAGAAACCGCTCTTCCTCCCTTTGAAGCCCCCTGCAAAGTCTTCATCCTCCACGATATTGAAAAAATGCTCCCCACCACCAGCAACACACTTCTCAAAACCCTCGAAGAGCCCCCATCCGACACCCAGTTCATCCTTATCACTTCCCAACCCTCGCTCCTCCTTCCTACCATCCTTTCCCGCTGCTCAAAAATCCCTTTTTATCCCATCTCCGATGAGGAGCTCACCCAGTTTCTTCTCGAGAAACATCACGCCCAGGATGCCAAAAAAATCGCCCTTCTTTCCGAAGGATCCGTTTCCGAAGCTCTAAACCGCCTCACACAAAAACAATCGATCCTTCCCCTAGACGAGCTCTTCCAGTGCCAAAGCTACACCCAGCTTCATCAAATCCTCCATCCGCTCACCGATGATTACTCCACCCTTGAAACAGACCGCTTTTTTGAAGAGATGCTCTTTTATATTCGCGAGAAAGACCCTTTTCGCCTTGAAGAAGCCATTCCGCTTATTCAAGAAGCCCGCACCGCCCTTTTTCATCACCTCAAGCTCAAAACCGTTCTCGAAAGGTTCTTTATCAACTACCAATTAAAATATTTGCTATCAGTATAATTTTTTTATCCCCTCTGTTATACTAGTCGCACTATGACAACATTCCAAACCCTCCAAGAAGGACTTTCAGATTCAAGACATTTAGGAACCACGCTTTTTGCGCCTCAGGAGTGGCTCTATAAAGAAGTCCAACCGATTCTCGCTCCTTTTAAAGGAGATATTCTAGGAAAAGAGCTAATTGAAAAAATCGCTCGTATAGCTTTAATTTTTCTGATCCCTGTTGTCTATCTATCTACGGCCTTAGGTTACACCTATAATTTTGCAGCACATTATCTGAACACCTTGGAGTCACAGCCCAAAAAAGTCGACTCGGAACTTCCTTCCCATGTGCAGGATCAAGCTTCCGTAAGCCCAGAACTTTCTACCCATTCGCTAGTTCAAGTTCCCAAAGAATCTCCTGAAGAGAATATTTATCAAAATCTCATGCTAGAAGTTGATGAACTTCATCGAGAGTATGATCTAATATTCCAACAAGAGGGACTTCCGGGACTTCGAGGAGAAAAAAAAGATCAATTAATGAGACAATTCCAAAAGCTCGGGAAGAAAATCACTCCGCATCAAGATAAAGAAGAAATGAAGTCGGTATGCAAGTTTTTCTTTCAGGCCCGGAACCAATTTTTTGCAGCTATACGGCAAAGAAGTGCACTGATACAAGCCCCCTTAAGAATGCAAGATGATGGCACCATTCCAATTCCTGATAAAGGAGACTGTTTCTACATAGCCGCAAGTGTAGCTTATAAGCTTTATGTGTCGCAGGACAGATCAATGGACGGCTCAGATTTAACATTAGATCCTAAGCAATTACGAACAGATATTGTTAACTGGCAACGTGAAAATATAGAACAAGATCGTGAGCTAAAAGGATTAATTTCAGCTGGCATCAGTATTTATGTCATGGATAAAGTACAAGAAATCCAAGGAATTGGAGCTTCAATTGAAATGATCGCATCATTTGGAGAGGATACAGCTGCTCTTGAACAACAAATAAAACATATACAACAGCTGATCCTGCCTTATCAGCAAGAAGAAACCCGTTTTGAACATTATTTCACGGAAGTTTCAAAAGAAGGGTTTTGGGGAGGAGTCGCTGAGTTTTATGCGTTCTCTAAAATATACAACGTATCTATTCTCGTTCGAGAAAGAAGTATGTTTAGAGAGAAACCCGAAAATGAATGCTTCCGCTTCAATGTGGGCGCTCCAAAGCAAATGACCATCTGGTGGATTGATGGTCACCATTTCGAAGTTAAAATCGATTAACGTTTTTTTCTAAAGCGGACTACGACGTAGGTTCCCGCAATCGTTAGAATAATGCCGCAAACCAGGCTTAAAGCAGCCATAGGTCCATAGCTGGCAATTTTGCCATATACCGAATGTTCTACAGCTCCTCCAACTGCGCTTTTAGGAAAGAAACCTGATATTTGCTCAAACCCTTCCGAAGCCTCACGCATTCTATATCTAATGTAAAAGCTAAGCCCTATCAGTGCAACGCCCACAGCTAAAGCGATTAATCCAGATAGTTTCTTTGTGTTCATACGAAACTCCTTTTCTTCTTATTAGCCGAAAAGAAGGAGCTATGCAATATTTTTTTTAATTTTATCTTAGTTTGCCGGACCAGCCGAGCTTGGTTCGAAGTGTGGAAAAGTAGTCTTTCCTAGAGAGATTAATCAGTTTGAACTTACGGCTGCTGCGACGGATATAAAATGATTCGCCGGTAGCAAGTGAAAAAGGAGGAAGCCCATCTGCACGGATTTCAACAGGAGGATAGTCGCTAAGATATTGAATTTGGATCTCTTGATCTGCTGTGAGAACAATAGGACGGTTGGAGATCGTGTGCGGACAAATCGGTGTAATCACAATAGCTTCGAGTGCCGGGCTGACAATCGGTCCTCCAGCAGCCAAGGAATAGGCTGTCGAACCATTAGGTGTCGCAATGATGAGACCGTCAGCTTCAAACGTATTAAGATAAAGTCCATTTACATGGATTCCGATTTCAACCATGCTAGGGTTAGGGGATCTGTGTATGACAAAGTCATTTACAGCAAAGCTAGAGACTCCATGATGATCTTTCCCATCTAAAATGAGCCTTTCCTCTACCGTGTAGGCGCCTGAGATCAGATCTTGAAGACTTGGATAGACTTCGGCGACTTGCACATCCGCCATGAATCCAAGATGTCCCGTGTTAATTCCTAGAATAGGAGCATCGATATTTGCATGGTCATGAACAGTATTGATAAGCGTCCCATCACCGCCAAGCGAAATAATAAACTGGATATTAGAAGCTTTAGAAAGAGGCATTGCCCCAATCTCTTTTGCTTCTGTATCTACTGCCGCGACTTGGATCTTTTGAGAAGACAAAAACTCCCGGATGCCTAGCGCAAGCTGTTTAGACTGCTTATGGAGCGGATTGAAAAACAGTGCAATATTCATGTGAGAAACGACTCTTTTAGAGGCTCACCCGCCTCATCTGTTGCTAATTCTCCTGCGCGGTTCTTAACCAAGATTTCGATTTTTTTCTCAGCCTCTGTCAGCTTTTTCTGGCATGTGACAATTAGCTTGTCTGCTTCTTCATAGAGCTTTAGAGAATCATCTAATGCCACTTTTCCTGAATTCATCGCCTGAAGAATTTCTTCAAGCCTCTGGTATGCTTCTTCAAACTTCATAGATTTTTACCTTTATTGTTCCGTCATGGAGTTGTACGCGGATCTTATCTTCTACCTTAAGGTCTTTAGAAGAGACGATAGCGGAATGATCGTTTTCCCGAAAGAGAATGGAGTAGCCCTTCGTTAAAAGATTTTTAGGATCGATTGATTTAAGATGGGAAGTGAGCGATTTTAGTTTTTCTTTGAGGTGATTAATCCGTATTTGAGGACTCATCGCGCCCAGCTGCCGTTTGAGCCCATCTAGCTTTAGGCGGCATGTCTGTAAAACTTGGACCATGGTTTGATCAAACTCTTCTGTGTAGTCATCCAAACGCTGAGAGGCGCTTTCAAGTAAAGCATAGGGAGAAGAGAGAAGAGGATGCCTTTGCAAGAGAGTGATTTTTTGCCTATGTGACGAAAGATGATGAGAGATCAGCTGGTCAAACCGCTCGTGAAAAGCTTTTAGCTGCGAGAGGTGCTGATCGGCAGCTGCCATGACTAGCTCGGCAGCTGCAGAAGGAGTTGGCGCTCTTAGATCGGCAACAAAGTCAGAGATCGAAAAATCGGTCTCATGTCCGACTGCTGAAATCACAGGAATTTTTGATCGAAAAATTGCTTGTGCCACAACCTCTTCATTAAAAGGCCACAAATCTTCTAAACTTCCGCCACCGCGTCCTACAATGAGGACATCAGCCAGGTTGTGCTTGTTGAATTGATCGATGGCTGCTGCAATCTCTTGTGCAGCGCCTTCACCCTGGACTTTTACAGGGTTTAGAACTAAATGAAAGCCCGCGTGCCTGCGGCTTAAAATATTTAAAATATCTTGGATGACAGCGCCCGTAGGGCTTGTCACCACGCCGATGATTTTAGGGGAGGCAGGAAGTGACTTTTTGCGCGCCTGATCAAACCAACCCATCTCTTGAAGCTTGGCTTTCAAGGCATGCAATTTTAAAAGAAGCTCACCGACGCCTGCATATTGAAGCTGCCGGATGATCAGCTGATAATTCCCTCGCGGAGCATAAACGCTGATCTCGCCTTGAACAATCACCTGATCGCCGTTTTTAGGAAGGCGGGTCAGGCTTGCAGCATTGCCCCGAAAAAGCACAGCGGAGATTTGCGACTGGGCATCTTTCAAAGTAAAATAAAGATGACCTGAAGATTGTTCTTTAAAATTCGTAATCTCGCCTTGTACCTTTAGAGCTTGAAATCGTCCTTCAAGATGTTTTTTGATAGAAAGCGTCAGCTCAGAAACAGAAAGTACATCGGTTGCTTGCATTTGGTACGCGCCTGCAGTAAAATAGTTGTATGAACCCTATTATCGCTGCCAACTGGAAAATGCACAAGACCGGACACGAAGTTGAAGAATTTTTTAAAGAGCTTTTACCCCATGTCAAGGGAACTGTTTGGATCGCGCCTTCGGCGACAGCCCTTCGTCTGGCCTGTGACCTGGCTAGCAACTCTTCCATCCTCATCGGCGCCCAGAACATCTATTTCGAGCCTGAGGGCGCTTTTACCGGCGAAATATCAGCTTCTCAAGTGGCTGATTGCGGAGCCAAATTTGTCATCATCGGCCATTCAGAAAGACGCAGGCTCTTTGGCGAAACAGATCTTTCTATCAAGAAAAAAATTAAAGCGGCAGTAGGGCAGGGCCTCATTCCTCTTCTTTGCATTGGAGAAACTTTAGAAGAGCGCAAAGCCAACAAAACAGCCGACGTTCTAACTAGACAACTCACCAACGTTTTAGAGGAAAATTTTAACGGTGTTATCGCTTATGAGCCTGTGTGGGCGATCGGTACGGGCCAGAGCGCTACGCCTGAGATGATCGAAGAGGCGCATACAGTCTGTAAAGAGATTTTAAAAAAACTCTGTGAAAAGGGTAGCCATGTTCCTCTTTTATACGGAGGATCTGTCACCCCCGAAACGGCCCCTATTTTAAGCCGTACAAAAAATGTTGACGGCGCCCTCGTCGGTGGTGCATCCTTAGGGGCACAATCATTTATTTCAATTATTAAAGGGTTTGCTTAAGTACGCCTCAAGAGTTTTTCTATATGTAGCGATGAGTGCTCTCGTTTTTTCTACCGTATCTGCAGCTATTTTTTTATCTGCATTATCTGCATTAGCGTATTTTTCTTGGAGAGGCTTGTTATGTTCGTCAATTAGTTTCTTCACTGCACCGTACGCAGCTTGAAGTGTTTTATCTTTGAGGCGTTTATCTCCTGCTTCGATTGCAGCTAGAACCGAAGCATTCTTCACCTTAAGCTCCTCAATCTGTTTTTCGTTACCTTTTAGTTCCGTCTCAATCTTACCTTTTAATGCTCGCTTTTCTTCCGTAAGATCGAGTGCAAGTCCTGGTATTTCACTTCTTAAAATTGTATTTCTATTTTTTAGGGCAGTGATTTGAGACGTGATTTCTTTGTGCTGTGATGTATATTCTCTGAATAAATCAGGCCACTCCATGGAGAAGGTGAGTTCGGTGTTGTAGGCATCCCCGGCTCGTTGCAGTTCATCAGAAACTGTCACATTTTCAAGTTCTTCTCCAAGCTGTTCATACACGGCTTGACTTGCTTTGGAATTGGCTTGATCTAGTTTTTGGATCTCATCGCGAATTGTTTCCAGTTGAGTTTTGAGCTCTTCTGGAAGGTAGTTTTCTGAGCACTTAAATTGATCCGGTGTGACGTCTACAGGCATCGACCCGAAGACAGGTACTGTTTTATGGGATAATACAAAACCTCTGAACTCAACATTACATGCTTTATAAATGGTGTCTGCACCCATAGGATCGTTCACAAATCGAAAAGGAGACGTATATTTGACTTCCTGGTAATCGACGTAGGAGATGAGGAAGTTCACATTGGCAAGTTGATGTTGTATGGCTAAAGCTTGGAGCTCTGTTGTGGCCTCGCCCAAAATACTAGCGCCTAAATATTCATGATCTTTAGAGATGTTGATTGTGTCATTTGATAACCCGAGCTCTCTTTTAAACCGTTCCATCGCCAGACCGATAATGAGCTTTTCTTTTAGATGAGAAAATTCTATTTCTGAGAAGTGTTTTTCAGCAATCTCTAAGGCTTCTTTAAAATCTATCAAGATCATTCTTATATTTGCGTAGGAATGCTCGCCCAAAAGAAACTGGGCAAAGATCTTTTTCAAAGCACTAAGCTGGGCTTTGACACAGATTTCTTGAATTTCAGATTCATTTAACGTACAGCCTATTAATAAAGTTCCGATAGCTCTAGATATATTTGCAAAGTGTCTGCTAGAAGAATTCTGGACCTGAGCGTCAATATATTCAAAAAACTGTCTTTTGATCCATGTGCGTGTTTCTTCATCTTCGGGGATGTACTGCAAGATTTTACCCCCGTAGATGCATAATTCATGATTGTCTCCAAGGCGATAGAGTGGCTCATGACTATCCATGCGATGTTTAAAGAGTCGAGCGCAATAGTTCTTACAGATCTTCTCAAATTCAGCATTATCGAACCCAAGCACTCGTCTATAATCGCTTCCTTGATTATACAAAGCCCTTATCCAAGCATCTCTTTTTTGCTCGTCTAATAAGACAGCATCAGTTCTCCACTTTTCACGGAGCGCTTCATGAACGACTACCTCAGTAGACTTAGAGATGCGAATTATTTCTTGAAACCCTTCGTTAAGCTCGGCCAAACCGCATAAATAGTTGAGGTAGTTTTGCGGTTCTTGGAGGGTGGATTTTTCAACATGAGAGCGGATAAACGCATAGGCTTCTTCCTCAGTGCAGGCTCCTTCGTCGACAGCTTTGAATAGTTGTCTTAATATGCCTCGGAAAATATTTTTTTGTGATTCAAAGGTTGTTTTACTTTGAGGATTCATCTCGTGCAAATCTTTTATAGTCTTTCTTAATTGTGAAAGGCGATTTAATTCCAGCTCGCAAGAATCGTGCTTTTTATTTGCTTGATAGGAAAACATGCTGGATGTGATGAGTCCCATGACAGAAACAACACCGAATGTGATGCGAACAGGCGTCGCATTAAAGCGAAGAGCAGTCAATGCTGCACAAGCACCAAAACCGGCGGCAAATTTCAGAGATTGAGAGAACTGAAGAGAGCACTGATCCACTATTTTTTGAAGTGTTTCTATTGTAGGAGTCCTCTGTCTAAAATCTATAGTCTGCGCAAAAGTAATTTGACTCATTAATATTTCAGCTCAATTAAATTCTAAAATTTTATATTGGATAAGTCTTTTTTAGCAATAATAATGAAAAATCAAAATCTTTCTAACACCATGGTAAAGTATTTAAGATGATCCCTACAAAAAAGGTTGACGCTTCTCTTGTGAATGATGCATCCTTATAGGTACGTTTAAATTTTATAGGCCAGGTGTTCAATGACGTTTTTATTTTACTTAGCGATCTTTTTCTTCATGCTTCTCTGTGGAATTCTCTGCCTTGTGATTTTGATCCAAGAGAGTAAGAGTTTAGGGCTCGGCGCCTCATTCGGTGGAGATCCGGGAGAATCGCTATTCGGAACATCGACTGCCGCTGTGCTGAAAAAGTTCACCGGATGGCTTGTCGTTGTCTTCATGGTGGCCTGCGTGCTTCTCTCGATCTGGTCTGCATCCATTGGTGAAAACCGTATTGAAGTCGTTCCTCCTACGATTGAAGAGGTCCAGCAGTGAAGCTGCGGGTTCACATCTACGGCGATCCTATTCTTCGTAAGAAAGGTGAGCCTATTAGAGAGATTACAGATGAAATCCGTGAGCTTGCCCGAGGCATGATCGAGCTCATGGATCAAAATGATGGAATAGGCCTTGCAGCTCAGCAAGTCGGCCATGCTATCAGGCTATTTGTCTTAAGACGGTATATTGATGAGCCCGGTGGCAAATGGACTGTTTCGGATCCAATAGTCTATATTAATCCCAAAATTCTTGCCCGCTCAGATGAAACATGGATAGAGGAAGAGGGGTGCCTTTCAATCCCTAAAATCCGGCTTCCTGTCGAGCGGCCTATCAAGATCAAAGTCGAGTCCACCCGCATTGACGGCAGCCATGTAGTCGAAGAAATCGATGGCATAAATGCTCGTGTCATTCTTCATGAGAACGATCACATCAATGGCGTTCTCTACATCGACCGCGTCGAAGACAAATACCTACGCGATGTTCAAGAAAAGCTTCGCGCCCTCAAGAAGAAATCACGTAATACCGAATCTGATTGAAAAGTATATTTTTGGCAGCGTCAGACAGCCACTGTCTTTGAGACCCGCCTACATCGCTCAACTTATTCAAGTTGAGCTGCTTCAGCGCTGGCTTTGCCTGGCTCAAATTCTGGGCGCTTCCTTGCCAATTTCTTTTCTTTTCAATCAGATTCGGTATATCATTGCAGGATATTGCAGGATATTGCAGGATATTGCAGGATATTGCAGGATATTGCAGGATAGGAGTTATGATGGAAATCCGTGAATTGATCACTCAACCAGAATCTAAAGTTTTAGAGTTTAAGAAAGACCTTTCTTCACTCGAGCCCATTCTCAAGACAATTGTTGCCTTTGCAAACACAGCCGGTGGCATTCTCATTATAGGCCGCTCCTCCGATGGAAAAACTCTCGGTGTTCAGGATGTTTTTAAAGCCGAAGAAACACTGGCCAATGCCATAGCCGACAGCATCTCTCCGCCTATACTGCCTGAAATTGAGATTGCCACTTTAGAAGAAAAGTCTCTTATTATTATTAAAGTCTCTCATTGGAGAGCTCCTTTCTATATCAAAAAACAGGGCATTCCGAACGGAGTCTACATTCGGCTGGGCTCAACAAGCCGTCCAGCAGGACCTGATATCATTGCAGAGCTTCAAAGGTCGGTGACGAATCAATCGTATGATCAGCAAGCTATTTCCAGAGCTGAGCTTGATATCGCAAAAATTAAACAGGCCTTTAGCAAAATCGGCAAGGAAATAAACGATAAAAAATTAAGATCGCTGGGAGTGCTTGTCCCATCAAACCATGGATATGCTCCTTCTATTGGGGGATTGATTTTATTTGGCAAGGATGAGTCACGACTTCAATTTGTTCCCGATGCAAGGGTCAGATGTGCACGATTCCGCGGAGATGATAAAACATATCTGCTAGATCAATATGAAATCGAAGGAACCATTTTAGATGCTGTTCAAGAAGTTCCCAAATTTATTGCTCGTAATACACGCCTGACAGCACAAATACAAAAAATACGGCGCAAAGATATTCGGGAATATCCTGAAGTTGCATTAAGAGAAATTTTGATTAACGCGCTGGCTCACGCAGACTATTCCATTCCAGGCGCAACAATACAAATTGCCATTTTTGATAATAGGCTTGAAGTCCAAAATCCCGGGATGCTTCCCTTCGGTTTTACCATGGATGATCTAAAATCGGGTGTCAGCAGAGTGCGTAACCGAGTCATAGCCAAAGTATTCCATGAACTAAATTTGATGGAAGAATGGGGAAGCGGTTATAAAAGAGTAACGGAAGAATGCCGCCAACAAGGATATCCTGAGGCTGAATGGGTAGAGCATGGAACCTTTATGAGAGTGACTTTTTATCCTCATCGGAAAACGTCTCATCGGCATATACCAGAACAATCTTCTGATGAGTTATCGGAAAGGGAGAAAGAAATCTTGAAACTCTTTAACAAAGGAAAGTCTCTTCCTTTTAGAGAGATTTATAAAAAGTTTTCAAAAGTGCTTTCTGAAAGAATGCTACGCTATGTTCTATCTCAATTAAGCAAAAAAGGACGTCTCATCTTAAAAGGAAAAGGACCTGGTACTGTTTGGCAAAAAAAATCTTAAAGCACATGCAATAGCTCAATGCTCTCTCTAACAAGCTTTTGATATAATTCACTGGGATCAACACCTTGATTTATAGGGATTTCTACTTTCTCATTTGTAGAGATTTTATTCTGTTTTGATGTTGTATAAAACCTTTCTTCTCGATAGAAAAGCGGATGACCTGTCAGAAAAAACAGCTTGGCCAAAAGCTTATAATTTTTATTGTTCAGTTGAAAACTCTGATTTTCAATTATTGTACCTAAGAAATCTAAAATCGAAGTTTTTGTATCACTGTCGCTTGTCATATCTAAAGCTTGGATAATCTCTCCTAATGCTTCTAGGGATAAGGGTTGGTCGGTCTTAGCTGCTATTCCTAAAGTCTTTGCGGCTTGGGATTTTGCAGTGCTATCCACCTTAGGATCGGAGAGGCAAGCGATGAGTCCTGCAATCGCCTCAGGAGGCAGGGCTTGGCCACTCTTAGCCGCAGTTCCTAAAGCTTCAGCGGCTAGAAATGTGGCATCGCTATCTATCTCAGAACCGGAAAGGCAAACTGTGAGCCCTGCAAAGGCCTCGGAAGGCAATATGTGGCCTCTCTTAGCCATTGCTCCCAATCCTTGACCGGCTTGAGATTTGGTATAGCCATCTACCTTGGGATCGGAGAGGCAAGCGATAAGTGCTTGAAAAGCCTCTGCAGGCAACGCTTGTCCGCTTCGAGCCACCTCTGCCAGAACTTTGGCGGCTAATAATTTAGCATTATACATGGAGGGTAAGGGTTTACCAGTCCTGCCGATAATGTCACTAAAGAGGGAAGCAATAAGTATTTGAAAAGCCTCAGGAGGCAAGGCTTGACCACTCTGAATTCTTGCTTTCAGCCCTTCAAAGGCTACGAACTTAGATTTGCTATCTACCTTGGGATTGGAGAGGCAAGCACTGAGGGCTGTAAGAACTTCGGAAGGCAAGGCTTGATCGCTCTTAGCAGCTGCTGCTAAAGCTTCAGCGACATGGGTTTTAGCATCGTAGTCTAATGTAGGATCAGAAACGCAAGCGATGAGCCCTTGCAAAGCCTCGGAAGGAAAGGCTTGGCCTCTTTTTGCCACTGCCATGAAAGCATGGCCGACTTTGAATTTAAGCGGTTGGTTTGCTTTGGGATCAAAGAGGCAAGCAATGAGCGCTGCAAAAGCCTCGGAAGGCAATGTTTGGCCGCTCCAAGCCACCGTTCCCAAAGTTCCAACAACTTCGGATTTAGCATTATAATCCATCGTGGGATCAAAGAGGCAAGCGATAAGAGCTTGAAAAGCTTCGGAAGTCAATGCTTGGCCACTCTTAGCCATTGCTCCCAAAGCCCTAGCGAGCTCAGATTTGGCATTGCCATTTACCATGGGATCAGAGAGACGAGCAATGAGTGTTGCAAGAACATCTGCAAGCGAGACTTGGCCTCTTTTTTCCATCGCTCCCAAAGCTGTAGTAGCTCCGAACTTGCCATCGAATTCTATCTTGGGATCGAAGAGGCAAGCAATGAGTCCGGCAACGGCCTCAAGAGGCAATGCTTGGCCTCTTTTTGCCACAGCTCCTAAAATCTTGGCAGCTCGGGATTTGATCCAGTGCTTCATCTTAGGATCAGACAGGCAAGCAATGAACACTTGCAAAACCTCAGAAGGCAATGCTTGGCCTCTTTTTGCCACAGCTTCCAAAACCTCAGCGGCTTCATATCTTACATGTTTTTTCGTGGGATCAGAGAGGCAAGCAATAAGCGCTTGCAAAGCCTCGGGAGGGAAGGTTTGGCTGCTCTTTGCAACTGCTCCTAACTCTTTAGCGATAAATGATATCGCTTCGCTGTCTCCATCTGGATCGGAGAGGAGAGTTATGATGTCTTGAAAAGCCTTGGGAGGCAAGACTTGGCCTTTCTGAGCCATCACCACCAAAACCTCAGCAACGCCGAATCTAGCAGCGATATCTATTTTGGGATCGGAGAGGCAAGCGATGAGCGCTGCAAGGGCCTCGGCAGCCGAAGCTTGTCCGCTTCGAGCCACTGCTCTCAAAGCCTTAGCAATTTTGAATTTAACATTGACGTCTACTTCGGAGTCGGAGAGGCAAGCGATAAGCGCTTGAAAAACCTCGGTAGGCAAAGCTTGTCCGCTCCGAACCACCGCTGCAAAAGTCCTAGCAGCTTGGAGTTTGTCATAGCTATCTATCTTAGGATCGAAGACGAAAACAATGAGCGCTTGAAAAGCCTCGAAAGGCAATGCTTGACCACTCCGAGCTACTGTTCCCAACACCTGAGCAGCTTCGG
Source organism: Rhabdochlamydiaceae bacterium (assembly GCA_017994195.1). Taxonomy (GTDB): domain Bacteria; phylum Chlamydiota; class Chlamydiia; order Chlamydiales; family Rhabdochlamydiaceae; genus PALSA-1444. Next base: position 8,345 of record JAGOLG010000003.1, on the reverse strand, counting down.
ATTTGGCACAGGGGTCTACTTTGGGATCGGAGAGGCAAGCGATGAGCGCTGCAAGGGCCTCGGCAGCCGAAGCTTGGCCGCTCTTAGCTGCGGCTCCTAAAACCTCAGCGGTTCGGGATTTGGCATAGCGTTCTACTTTGGGATCGGAGAGGCAAGCGATAAGAGCTTGAAAAGCTTCGGTAGGCAATGCTTGTCCGCCCCGAACCACCACTCCCAAAGCCTCAGCGGCTTCGGATTTGGCATAGCGGTCTACTTTGAGATTGGAAAGACAAGTGCAAAGCTCTGCGAGTACCTCGGGAGGCAATGCTTGGCCGTTTTCTGCTAGTTGTCTTAATGTTACCAGAGTTTCTAGTTGTTTTTGGGGATGTTGAATTTGGTTTCTGAAAACTGCTGCTACTTCTTTTTGACTAATAAGTTTGCTATTTCCTGTTAATAGGTTGACGATCAATTGCTGATTTGGGCATGTGTTCAAAAACTTCACAATTTGCTCAATAAAGCTATTGTATTGCGAAATGTTCTCTGGTTTTTTACATTCTTCAAAACAATAAGCTTTCATTCGTAAATCATAACTAATTGCTAAATCGTGAGGTTCAGAAAAAAGGTCATCAAAAAACAGCTGAAGATGTGTTTTTGTTTGTTTTGACATCTTTGGTTGGTTCAATGAAAGACATCCTGCTACCATTTTAAGAACTAGCATATAACGAGGCTCTAACTTGATTTTTTTTAAACACTCTTTGGCACGTTCACGATCAGTGGTGTACAGACGTGCCAATTTGGCAGCGGCAAAAAACTCTTGAAACGTTAAATGGATGAAGAAGCATTCTTTTTCTTCAATTCTCAGAGGCCCAATTCTAGCTACATCTTTAAGGGTTATTTTTTTTCCAATTTCTCTAAATAGTTGTGTAAATTGAGGCTCTGGAAAATATAAAGTATTTTGTTCCATAGCTTGCCAAGCTATGTCTTCTAATGCTTCGGCAAAACGGTCTACATCTTCTAGATGACGCTCATCGGACTCTTCAACTTCGCTTAGATCATTTAATTGAAGACTCTTGTTAGCCCTAAGCTGTTTAAAAAGCCAACCTGTTAGTCGAATATAAAGAGATGTTGTACTGGACGCTTCAGTTGAACCGAATAACGGCTCTCTTACAGCTACAAGAGAACAAAAAATTTCCAGATTGATAGGAATACGAGCTAAACTTCGAACCAGAGTTTTTTTAAGTTCTTGGCGCAACTCTTGTGCTTGTTCTTTCTGCTCTTCAGGAAAAAATCGACCTATATATTTCTCGACATCTTTTGCATCAAATCCAAGAATTTCAAAGTTACAGTCTGGTGTAAAATCTACATGCTGAGGTCTTGTCGTAATTAAAACATTTGGAAACTCTTTGAGTTCTTTGAGGACAGGATTTAGGACCCCTTTCGGGTTTACAGCATCTGGAGAAAGTTCGTCATATCCATCAAGTAAGATCAGAGTCTTTCCTTTTAACCTTTCGTGCCTAAGAAAGGATCGGATGTAGTCGGGATCAACTTGACATTCTTTAGCAAGAAAGGCTTCCAATGAGCCTTCATGTTTATAGTTATCTGTATTCAAACTCCTCAGAGGGAGCCAAAATAAATACTCGAACTCTGTAAAAAGCTCCCCTTTTGCCCACATAAAGGCCATATGATGGCAGAGCATACTTTTACCGATACCTGCTGACCCTTGAATCAACACCCGCTTTTGAGCTTTGCCTTTAAGCTTTTCTAGTTCAAAAAGCTTTTCAAGCTTAATTGTTTCTTTTGGTTCAAAGATCGACTCGTGCGTAGGCATAATTCCATAACCTACAACATCTTGGACTGGACGAACTTCCGCTAATTCTTTTTTCTTTTCTTTCTTCTCTTGGTCTCCAATGATCGCTAGCCGTGTATAAAGCTGTTCAATCAGGATTTCCTTGTGCTCTTGGGGAATAAGAAGAGTAATGCATTTTTTTGCAGTGTAGTGTGCACGAAGCTGGGCTATGACCTCTTGGGCTTGACCAGCTTCAGTTAGGGAGAATTTTCTATGGGCTCCTTGAGTTTCATGAGTAGCACTCATCACGATTTTTCTCTTGAATGGAGTGGATCTCCACTCTTCTAATGCTTTTTGATCTATCTCTTGGTTTAAGACTTTGCGTACTTCTTCTATAAACAGGCTTTTAATTTGATGAACGGTTTGATTAGAAACTTTTTTGATTGATCCAATTAGCTCAAATACAATGTTATAGTAATTAAAAACTCTATTTTTTGTTGGAAGATCTAACGGACTATATTGACTTGCAAAAACAGGTTCAAAAAAACTGCTTGGGCATGCCGTTGTACGGTCTCCTTCCAGGTAAAGAAGTGAAATTTCTCTATTCTTTGTTGGGTTCCTATATCTTTCTTGACTAAATCGGACCTCTTGAGCAACTCCACCCGGAGCTTCTCTATTCTGATCACATTTGTTCTTTAGAGATGGAGTACACACAACTATAACATGATCTGATTCTCTAATTTTTTTCTGAAAGTCGCTAAAATCATCTACATAACTCAAGTTTCTTAAAGTAGAGATGGGATGAATACTCGCTGTTTCAAGATCGCCTATCAATATCTGTCCAAGCCATTGGGCAATCTCTGCTTCTTCTGGGTCAAAGCAAATAAAACAACTTGGGGCTGAAGAAGATTGTTTAGCAAGAGTAACAAGCATTCGATCAAAAACCATTCGAATAGCATCTTTTTCGTTGAGCAGATTTTGTAAATCGTTATCGTGAGTTTTTTCTAAAACCTCCATTAGAGCACTTCTATTTAGTTTTTCTAAAAAACTGGGATAATCCAATGTATCTAAACGGCTTTCTTGATCAAAGTATGAGACTGCTTTTTTAAGACAGTTGAGAGCAACCTGAGGGTGGTGTAGGTTTTTTTCAAAAAGCACAGCAAAGTTATCTGCAGCTAAGAGAGGTTGGCTCAAAAATTCATGAGAAATGGCTTTGAGTAAATAGGATGCTGCTGAGCGACTTTGTTCAGGACTGTTATCAACAAAAGTTAAAAGCGCTTCAAAGATATTTTCCTGTGTTTGAAAATCTTTAATAGTCTCATGATACCTCGCTATTTCATCTGGAATTGCAAGGTAGTCATTAGGGTAGTATTGGTTTTGTTGGACAAAAAGTTTTTTGGAGACTTCTAAAATGGCATTTTCTAACTCTAAAACATTTCCGCCGACATGTTTTTGAATTTTGAGAGCTTCTCGAAAACAATTGAGTGCTTTTCGAAGCTTTTCTATGGAGTCAGCTTTTTTAAGAGTGCTTCTTGCTCTCGTAATATGTGGTGTAGCTAATTGAAATGATTCAAAGACCCACATTTCAGTACAGAAACCTTTATTTGGATAGAAAACAACAGCAACATAATCGTTAAAAACCGTTGCAATGCGTTTTACTAGATCAGTCTCGGGCAATTTTTGAAGAGTTGATTGAAGCTGATTAATGAAGTCTGTCTGCTCATAATTTCCTAAAATTCCGAATTTGACTGGAATCGAAGGGTCACATTGTAATTTTTCAAATTTTTGGTTCAATCCAGAAAGAATTATTTCTTGTGTGATTTTTTGTTGAATATTATGCATTTTGACTCCCTTAAGAGTTTTTGAGAACACTTCGTTACAACGAAGATTCTATAGTAGAACGTCTAGATTTACGCTATCTCAAGCTGAATTGCTCCCTGCTTCATATAAGCATATGTACCGCCATTGATTGTTTCCACACAAACTTGCGCTTAAATATTTTTCCATGGAGCAAAAAATTCCGTTCGCCTCGTCTCTCCCAGTTATGTTGGACTCACTATAAAAATGTCTTGATTTCTTTACAGTACTATTTAAAGCTTTTTCTAAGTCTTTTGTAATACCCTCAAGTTGGAGGATCTATGGCACTAGAATTCAAAACATCTTCCTATCAAATCACCCTTTTTGTGAATCAAAATCCTCTCAGAGCAAATGCTGAAGGTAAAGATAGAAAGATTATTTCTTTTGAAGACAAAGAAATCACATATGGAGCCATGGGAAATCTCTCCCATCAAACCTTCATCCAAAGAATCCAACAGATAGGCCAAGATAAGATTCGTTCAGTTGTCTACATCGAAAAAAAAGAACTATGGTTTTTTGAAGCTGAAAAAAAAGCTGCGCCTTTTGTTAAGCAAGGAAAGGATCTTCTTGGACAAATCTCCACTTCTAAGCATCCCTTAGCTGAATATGAAAAAGCTTTAAAGTTGTTTGAGACAGCTCTTAAGATACAAAAAAAGTGTAACGGAGCAACAGACGATTTACAAGCAGCTATGATCTCAATAAAAAATGAAATCAACCTTCTTAAATGCAGAGAAAACTCAAAACTCTACCTCTCGACTGAAGAAGTTGAAGCTCTGTGTGAGATCTTAAAGCTTTACAAAGAAGAAAAAAATATTTTCAAGTCTTTAGAAGTTTTATTGAGCGTCACAGAAAAAGAAAAGTTTAAACCCCATCATCACTTTGTATCTGCCCTTATCCATGAAGAGAAAAAAGAATACCTTCTAGCTTTAGACGATTACTCAGCACTTTCTGAAAATAAATCGTATGCGCCTGCTTGTCTTCAAAAAATCCATCAATTGCTCATCCTTTTAAATGATGTGGGTTTAACGTTGGGAAAGCTCGGGAAACACGAGGAAGCCCTGAAATACCTCAAGGAGGTGCTTGTGCTCAGTAAAAAACTCTTAGGTGAAGAGCACCCTTCAGTAGCAACCAGTTTAAACAATGTGGGAGGAACATTTGGAGAACTTGGGAAACACGAAGAAGCCCTGAAATACCAGATAGAAGCACTGGAGCTTAGGAAAAAACTCTTAGGGGAAGAGCACCCATCAGCGGCAACCAGTTTAAACAATGTGGGTTTAACGTTAGGAGAGCTCGGAAAACACGAGGAGGCGTTGAAATACCTCATAGAAGCGTTGGAGCTCGGAAAAAAACTCTTAGGGGAAGAGCACCCATCAGTGGCAATCAGTTTAAATAATGTGGGTTTTACTTTGAGAAAGCTGGGTAGATTCGATGAAGCGTTAGACTGTTTGATGAAGGGTGCAAAAATGTTTCAAGCCTTGGGTTATAGTGCTACCCATCCTCATGTGATTAGTATTGAGTCAACTTTAGAAAGTGTGAAAAAAGAAGCGTATTCAAAGATAGAGGAGTTTGTTTCTAGCGCTGAGAAGCTTAAAAAGTAAGAGGGGATGGAGTATGCACTTTACAGGGAGCTTTTATCTTTTATTAAAAATTCACGATGAAAAACTTCCAGTTCTCTCCGGACCATTTTTATCTCTTGAGTTGAGTGGAGCTATTTTATTCCGCTTACTCGCAGCATAGTTCTTGTGAACGATTTAGAAAAATGTCTTGATTTCTTTACAGCACTATTTAAAGCTTTTTCTAAGTCTTTTGTGATGCTCTCAAGTTGGAGGATCTATGGCACTAGAATTCAAAACGTCTTCTTATCAGGTCACCTTTTTTGTGAATCAAAATCCGCTCAGAGCAAATGCTAAAGGTAAAGATGGAAAGATTGTTTCCTTTGAAGACAAAGAAATCACTTTTGGAGTCATGGGAAACCTTTCTCACCAAATCCTCATCCAAAGAATCCAACAGATAGGTCAAGATAAGATTCGTCCCGTTGTCTACATCGAAAAAAAAGAACTATGGTTTTTTGAAGCTGAAAAAAAAGCTGCGCCTTTTGTTAAGCAAGGAAAGGATATCCTTAGACAAATCTCCACTTCTAAGGATTCTTTAGCTGAATATGAAAAAGCTTTAAAAATGTTTAAGATAGCTCTTAAGATACAAAAAAAGTGTAACGGAGCAACAGACGATTTACAAGCAGCTTTGATCTCAATAAAAAATGAAATCAACCTTCTTAAATGCAGAGAAGGCTCAAAGTTATATCTTTCCAATGAAGAAGTTGTAGCTTTGTGTGAGGTCCTAGAGCTTTACAAAGAAGAAAAATATATTTTCAAGTCATTAGAAGCTTTGTTGAGCGTCACAGAAGAATTTAAACCCCATCATCATTTTATATCTGCCCTTATCCATGAAGAGAAAAAAGAATATTTTCTAGCCTTAGACGATTACTTAGCATTTTCTGAAAATAAGTCGTATGCGCCTGCTTGTCTTCAAAAGGCCAACCAATTGCTCGTCCTTTTAAATGATGAGGGTTTAACGTTGATAAAGTTCGGCAAACATGAAGAAGCCTTGAAACACCTCATAGAAGTGCTGGAGCTCAATAAAAAACTCTTAGGGGAAGAGCACTCAGATGTGGCAACCAGTTTGAACAATGTGGGAATGACGTTAGGAGCGCTCGGTCAATACGAGGAGGCTCTGAAATATCAGATGGAAGCACTGGGGCTCAGAAAAAAACTCTTAGGGGAAGATCATCCAGATATGGCAACCAGTTTAAACAATGTGGGAATGACGTTAGGAGCGCTCGGTCAACACGAGGAGGCCTTAAAATACCTCAAAGAAGCGCTGGCACTCTGGAAAAAACTCTTAGGAGAAGAGCACCCTTTAGTAGCAACTAGTTTATACAATGTGGGAGGAACTTTGGGACATCTTGGTCAACACGAGGAGGCCCTGAAATACGAGATGGAAGCGCTGAAACTCAGGAAAAAACTCTTAGGCCGAGAGGACCCCTTAGTGGCAACCAGTTTTAATAATGTAGGTTTGACATTGGTAGATCTCGGTCAACACGAGGAGGCCCTGAAATACCTCAAGAGAGCGCTGAAACTCAGGAATAAACTCTTAGGCCGAGAGGATCCTTTAGTGGCAACCAGTTTTAACAATGTAGGTTTAACGTTGGTAGATCTTGGCCAACACGAGGAGGCTCTGAAATACCTCATGGAAGCGTTGAAGCTCAGGAATAAACTCTTAGGGGAAGAGAACCCTTCAGTAGCAAGCAGTTTAAATAATGTGGGTTTGACGTTGGGAGCGCTTGGGAAACACGAGGAGGCCCTAAAGTACCAAGTGAAAGCGCTTGAGCTCAGGAAAAAACTCTTAGGGGAAGAGAACCTTTCAGTAGCAAGCAGTTTAAATTATGTTGGTTTAACGTTGAGAGAGCTCGGGAAACACGAGGAAGCCCTAAAGTACCAGGTGGAAGCGCTGGAGCTCAGGAAAAAACTCTTAGGTAGTTACCACCAAGATGTGGCAACCAGTTTAAACAATGTGGGTTTGACATTGGGAGCGCTTGGGAAGCACAAGGAGGCCCTGAAATACCAGATGGAAGCGCTGGAGCTCTATAAAAAACTCTTAGGAGAAGAGCACCCATCAGTGGCAACCAGTTTAAACAATGTGGGTTTGACATTAGGAGCGCTTGGGAAGCACAAGGAGGCCCTGAAATACCAGATGGATGCACTGGAGCTCTATAAAAAACTCTTAGGAGAAGAGCACCCATCAGTGGCAACCAGTTTAAACAATATAGGAGGAATATTAGGAGCGCTGGGGAAACACGAGGAGGCTCTGAAATACCAGATAGAAGCACTGGAGCTCTGGAAAAAACTCTTAGGAGAAGAGCACCCATCAGTGGCAACCAGTTTAAACAATGTAGGAGGAATGTTAGGAGCGCTGGGGAAACACGAAGAGGCTCTGAAATACCAGATAGAAGCACTGGAGCTCAAGAAAAAACTCTTAGGAGAAGAGCACCCATCAGTGGCAACCAGTTTAAATAATGTGGGAGGAATACTGGGAGAACTGGAGAAACACGAGGAGGCCTTGAAATATCAGATTGAAGCGCTGGAGCTCTATAAAAAACTCTTAGGGGAGGAGCACCCATCAGTGGCAACCAGTTTAAATAATGTGGGTTTTATGTTGGGAGAGCTTGGGAAATACGATGAGGCCCTGAAATATCAGATGGAAGCACTGGAACTCAGAGAAAAGCTCTTAGGCAGCAACCATCCAGATGTGGCAACCAGTTTAAACAGTGTGGGTTTAACGTTGAGAGAGCTTGGGAAACACAAGGAGGCTCTGAAATACCAGATGGAAGCGCTGGAGCTCTATAAAAAGCTCTTAGGGGAAGAGCATCCTTCAGTGGCAAGCAGTTTAAACAATGTGGGTTCTACGTTGGGAGAGCTCGGTAAAGCCGAAGAGGCTCTGAAATACCTTAAGGAAGCGCTGGAACTCAAGAAAAAACTCTTAGGAAAAAATCACCCAGATGTAGCAACCAGTTTAAACAATTTGGGTTTAACATTAGGAAAGCTGGGGAAATACGAGGAAGCTTTGAAATATGAGATAGAAGCGCTAGAGCTCAGAAAACAACTCTTAGGGGAAGAGCATCCTTCATTGGCAACTAGTTTAAACAATGTGGGTATGATATTGGGAG
>JAGOLG010000121.1 GCA_017994195.1 Rhabdochlamydiaceae bacterium | reverse complement strand
TCATATGGGTTGCTTGGAGCGATAATGATCAGACCTGGGAGGTTTCCATAGATGGCTTCAACGCAATGGGAATGCTGAGAAGAGACTTGCGCTGCAGCGCCATTAGGACCTCTAAAAACGACAGGAACAGAAAATCGGTTTCCCGACATGTAGTACATTTTAGCAGCGTTGGAGATGATTTGATCGGCTGCTACAAAAGAGAAGTTAAAGCTCATGAACTCAACAACCGGGCGCAGGCCTGTCATCGCAGCCCCTATTGCAAGCCCTGCAAACCCCTCTTCGGCAATCGGTGTATCGATAACGCGCTCCGGCCCCCATTTGGCCAGCATACCTTTGGTGACTTTATAAGCTCCATTATATTCAGCAACTTCTTCCCCCATGATGAAAACACGCGCATCTCTGGTCATTTCTTCATCAAGGGCTTGTCTTAAAGCTTCTCTCATTTCAATGAGTTGAGTCGTCATGGTGCAAACACATCCTCTCCCAAAGTAATTGGGTCCGGCCAGGGACTTTCATCGGCAAATTTCAGGGATTCAATCGCACGATCTTTCTGCTCTTTGTCAAATGCCTCAAACTCTTCATCTGTAATCATTTTTTCTTTTTTGAGCGCATTTAAAAGCTGGAGAATCGGATCTCTTTCCATGCATTTATTCAGCGCATCTTTGGTGCGGTAAAGGGCAGGATCTGAAATCGAGTGGCCCCGGAAACGCTCTGTGATAACTTCAATCAAAACAGGTTTAGAATGAGATTTTACTTCTTCAAAGACGTGTGAAAAACCGGCGTAGCAGTTGAAAAAATCCATCCCATCAAAAGTGTATGATTTCATGTCATAGGAGACAGCTTGTTTTTCTGCAATCGGCTGAGCAGCGATGGCCCGTTCAACAGATGTTCCCATGCCCCACTGGTTATTTTCGATCACATAAATACAAGGAAGGTTCCAAAGAGACGCGATATTAAGCGATTCATGGAAGGAGCCTTGAGCGACCGCTCCATCCCCTAAGAAACAAACTGCAACGCCTTTTTTCTTCAGATACTTCATTGTGAAGGCAGCGCCTGTAGCAATCGGTACTTGGCCTGCCACAATTCCAAAACCGCCGAGAAGACGATCGGTATAAAAATGCATTGAGCCGCCGCGGCCTTTAGCATTGCCCGTGGCTCTGCCAAAAAGCTCAGCCATGAGTTCATTCGGTGTTGCTCCTAACAGAAGAGCTAAAGCATGGCAGCGGTACGTCGTTGCCCACCACTGATCTTTCCCCATGATATCAACGGCTGCTGTCTGGATCGCCTCTTGCCCCATGTAGGAATGGAAAAAACCCCCGATTTTTCCTTGGAGATAGGCAGACTCTGCCCGGATCTCAAAGTTACGAACCAGAAGCATCTCTTTGAGGCATTTCAAGAGCTTTTCTTTTCCCAGCTTCTTGATCAGAGCTTCGGAGTCGGATTTGAAAAAATGATACTCGATCGGTTTTTTATTCATCATAACTGTAAATAAGCCATTCGGGTTAAAAAATCCATTAAAACGACGATGGCATCGGGCTTGTGTTCATCGGACCTGGCAGCGCATGCGGGTTATTTGTCACAGGCACTGTTGAAATTTCATCTTCTCCAGGAGCAAGACGGTAACATCCGGCAAGCGCTAAGAAAAGAAGCAGTATAAGACTTTTAAAATATTTACCTTTCATGGGGAAAATTATATGTCTTTGGTAAGAATAGAGTCAACGAGAGCGTTGCGAAGTTAGGGTACGAGCATTAAAACACTTTTTTTAATAACTCTAAGAAATGGTCTAACAGAAACAATTAGATTGCAAAAGGCTTTGTTTTGGGACTAAAAACCGATTTAATGTTCGATGCCTGACTTAAATCGGTTTCCTAGGATTAACGGATTCGTCTGAAGATGTAGGATTTTACATTCTCAGCATAGTAAGCTCTAATCTGACCCCATAGCTCCCAAATATTTTTAATAGACTGATAAGCTCTTCGCTCATTAGTAAGTACGGCAATTTGCTCATTGTTGTTATTTTGATCCTTAGCATCCCTAAGTTCAGTAAGTACGGCAATTTGCTCTGCCAGTTGAGTCTTGAATGGTTCAGGTAAAAACCGTTCTACAGCAGGATCGTTTTTGAGAATAAAACGACTCCAACCTTCAGAGTTTAGTGCTTTATGATTCACTACTTCTCCCCAAGAATGTGCTGCATATAAACTATGATAATCAAGCATCCTCTCTTCAAGAGCAATTAACTGAACATGGGGAGTATCCCTCGTAACAATGAGGGGATTTAACCACTTGGCCGTCCAGTTTTCCTCTCTAGAGAGGTAAGTTTGATTATAGGATTTGAATCCCTCATCAATGCTATCTCCCATCTTTTTCCCAGAAGGGAGAAGAGTTTCACGTGTAAAGATTCCCACTTCAAAGATTTCAGGATGGCTTCGATAGAATGCGAGTACATCTATACGCTGCTGGGTAATATGTTGCAGAAATTTAGGTGTGAATTCTGGAGCCCATCCTCTTTTGCTCACAACTTCACAAAACCCCTCATTCCACTTCGCACCTAACAGAGCCGGCACGGTGAGTCTTCTATACTGCAGATCACTGTTTTCTTGAATAAACTCATTGCTGATACCCAGCGCTTGCATATCTTCGTCAAGAGGTGAACGTTCATGTACGTACACATCGTAGATACACCCTTCGATCAGTTTTTGTTTAAATTGATCAACTGCATCAGCATCATGAAATTCAGAATAGACCTCTAAAATGCCTTTTGTCGAACCGAAGCGTTCTTTAAGTGCAGAAAATAGTAAACGCAATTCGTCATAGTCTTGAAAGGCCTTAATACAGATTTTACGACGCTCAGCAGTTATGATAGCGCTTTTCTCTTCAGCTGAAAGATTAGTCAAATTCAACGTTTCTTCAAGAAAAGACAATTTTCTGGGGTCATTGGGTTGTTTTGAGTGTTCAGAATAAAAATAGCTGATCAATTGTTCGATGACATAGGCTCTGATCTTTTCTTCTGCGGGAATCCATTGGAATAGTTTTACTC
>JAGOLG010000057.1 GCA_017994195.1 Rhabdochlamydiaceae bacterium | reverse complement strand
CGCATTACCTGACGCTTGCTCAATCGATAGGACTGTTTAAAGAGACGCATCTTCCCACAATGCAGGGAATTTTAAATCTAAATGGTTCGATCTCTCCTGAAAGCGCTTCTTTGGATCTTGTATCGGATGAACTTACCATCGGATCTCTTTCCTTGCCTGCTTTACAAGGCCAGATCAAACGAGACCACAATCGTTTTGAAACAGACAACCTTTCAATAGGAGATTTACATCTCAAAGGTTATGCTCTCTATGAAAATAATAAATGGCTTTTTCCTAAGTGGAGTGCTCTCTACCAAGAGCTTGAGCTACAAGGTTCCGGGGAGCTTCATCAAAATATTTGCTCCTTAAAGACAGAGGGAATCTACAGTGAGATTGCTCTTCAAGCCGAGATCGATTGGGATTTAGAAAATAAGAAAGGAAATAAATGTTCTCTGACCTTGGAAAGAGACGGCCTAAAACTCCATCTAAGAGCGCAAGAACTGCTGTATATAGATGGAAAGCTGGATGCAGAGGTTCAAACAACAGCAAGCCATCCTAAACTCAAAGAACCTGTGATTGCTCAGCTTGCAATCAGCTGGACTCCCGAGCGGATGATTTTTCAGGGACCTTTTTCACAAGGAGCATATGAGAATCAACATTTCAAACTTGAGGCGCGTGATATCTATGCATTGTATGAGAAAGGAATTTTAAATTTTCAAACAAAACTTAAATTTAATAAAGCTCCATTAATAGCTAAGGGTTCTTTTATTGAAAGCGGTAAAGGAGTTGTTCATCTCTTTGAAGGAGATCATCAGCTGAAAGTGAGTTTTAACTCCTTTTTAGACATTGGAGCAATTGAAGGAACATTCTTTGGCATCGATTGCAACCTATTAAAAAAAGGAACTCTCTTTGAAGGCAAACTGAAGATAGAAACAAGCGATCCTCTTGCCGCCCTTCTTAAAAAACCCGCATTAGAGCAATTTGAAAATCTCGAATTTGACGGACTTCTATCAGAAGACAGTTTCAAAGGAACCGTCACAGGAACGCAAGCCACTGTAAAAGGGTATGTTATAGATAAGATTCAAGCCTCTATAGATTATAGCCCGACCCGATTTGAAATTCGCAGGCTTAAAATCGAAGATCCTGCCGGCCAGGTTACTTTCAAAGAATGCGTCGGAGTGCGGTCCCATCCTCTTAAAGCGTGGGAGATTTCCATACCGCATTTAAGGGGCCAGCAGATACAACCTTCACTCGTGAGACAAGCCGGAGAAACACTCAAAGAGCCCAAACCATTTCAAATCCGCCAGCTCACTCTTACAGGTGTCTCTGGAACCTTTGGAAGGCCGCTTACATTCTCAGGACAAGGATTTTTCTACTTTACACAGAAAGAAAAGCGGGATCTCTCTCTATTTGATCTTCCCCGCGCATTCTTAAAAGAATGGGGGCTCGACTTAAGCCTTCTTTCTCCTGCCCGCGGATCTGTGGGTATCGAACTCAAACAAGGAAAAGTGCTGCTTCAATCACTTAAAGATGCCTTCAGCGATGGAGAGCATTCTGAATTTTATCTCTCTGAAAACGAGCCCTCCTATTTTGATTTCAGCGGCGGACTTTTCCTCAATTTGCGGATGAAACAAAACGTCTTATTAAAGATCGCCGAACCTTTTACACTCTCTGTCCGAGGAACATGGCAAAAGCCCCTTTATACACTGCGCTAAAGCTTATTTTTCCACCTGAATGTTATCACTGCAAAGCACATCACGAAAAGCTGGGTGTACCTCTTTGCCAGAGTTGTTTTTCGCATCTCGAACCCAGACCCCCAGAGGGAGAGATCCTAATCACCTTTGAAATGCTTAGCCCGGCGCAAAGTTTAATCAACGCCCTAAAAAAAGGATTTTCATCCAAGCTGTCTGCGACTTTAGCTGCATATATGGCTATTCAATATGCAAAAAGCACGCTCCCTATTCCCGATCTGATTACGGCCGTACCGACATCGTCTTGGAGAAAATGGCAGATGGGAGAGGAGAGCGCAGGAGCGCTTGCAAAAGAGTTTGCCCAGTTACTTGAGAGACCTTCTAAGCCACTGCTCCGAAGAAAAAAACAGCTGCTCCGGCAAGATCTTTTATCCCACGAAGAAAGAAGGGATCTTGGAGCAGAGGAGTTTGAATGGAAAGAAAAACAGAATATGCATGGAAAAACCATCCTGCTCATTGACGATACAATCACGACAGGGGCAACGCTTGCCTGCTGCGCTGAAAGACTCTGGGAATCGTCTCCCACAAAGATTATTAAAATGGCGTGTGTAGATCGGGGCTACCTAAAGGAGTAACATGCACCTGACCTATGATCGATACCCCTTCGCCCACAGATATTCTTGGAGCTGTAATGTTCCCTCGAATCTCGGCTGTTCCCTTTAGAATCAGCCTTGTTTTTACAGTAATATTGCCTTCGATTTTTCCAGAAATTTCTGCTTCATCCACGTTAATATCTGCTTTAACAAAACCTTGCGATCCGACGATCAGATGACGGCCCCCTTCAAATTCTCCCTCAAAAAGGCCATGGATCACAGCCGTTCCCTGAAAGGCGATTTTTCCAATCACCGAGGTCTGCTCACCCAGTACAAAATCAGGTTCTAAGGCAACTTCTGGCTCATAGATCGATGAATCGTCTTCATCTCGTGGAATAGGAGCCGGGACATGAACCTGTATTTGGGGCTTACGCAAGAGTTGACGTGCAAATTTTAACATAATTTTACCTCTTAACTCCATTCATACAGCCGCTTTAGCAATATTGACAATTATAAATTAGATTGAGGTATAAATTACGAAATAGGTTCAGGAGCCGCTACCAATACCCGGGATCGAAGAATCGAAGAGCGCCAAAGATAGATAACCGCAGTCGTACCATGCATTACGCTTAAGAAAATCCAGAATTGATCAGCTCTGATTTGGAGCTGATGAATGGCAAAATACATAAACAGAAATCCATTAACCCAATTGAAAAATCCCATTACAAAAGAAAAGTTCATATCTTTAAAGGCCAAAACATCGCTGATAGGGATGAAGCTGAATAGTAAGAAAGAGAAAGAGAGCCAGATCCCAAACAGTAGAGGTCTGAGTGTTGCTATTTCAAGATGAATAGTCGGAAATAGAAATTTAAAAGTCACATCTGGAAAAAGAAGAAGGGGAATGGTTGTAAGGAGAATAATCAACATGACAAGTATAAGTCCTGAACGAAATGCTTTTTTAAGGAGAGAGTAGCTTCGAGTACCTAAGAGATTAGAAACCACTGTGACTAGCGCTTGGCACGTCGCATCGATAAACATTGTCAGGAACATAAAAAATGTTCCTCCAATTGATACAAAGAGGAGATAATCGCCCCCTTTTGCTGTCATCAAGCGAGCAATGGCAGCCCAGCTGGTGAAATTCATGACTCGATTGCAAACGCGGAGTAGTCCAGGATAGATGCATTCCCAAAAAAGCTTTGGCTTAAATTTCCATTCATGAGTGTTGAATATCTCTGCATTTTTTCTGCTTAAGAAACACCCCAGCAAAATCGCACAAAAGAGTCCTTGAGCAATCATCGTACTGAGGGCGCCTCCTAAAATTCCCCATGAAGGAATCATTGATCCCCATCCAAAAATTAGTACATAAGCAAGTCCAAGCTTGATCGCTTGTGCAAACAGTGTCACTGCTAAGATTAAACGGGTTTTTCCTTGCCCTAAATAAAAACAGGAAAGTGCGGCTCCCAAAGGAAAAAGGAAGTTAATTCCCATGAGAAACGTATAGTAAGGAGCCGCTAGTGGCTTGATCGGTAACCCACCAAAATAGTACTCACAATAAAGCAAACCAAGGGGCAAAGTAATGGCCATGGAAAGTACAGAAAACCAGATAAATTGCCAAAGCCCCGGCCCAATGAGCTTCCACTCCTGAGCTCCATTCCATCTCCCTATGAAAACTTGGGCCATCATGGCTAGAGCTACGCAAGAGCCTTGAAAAATCTGACATGCATAGGCTGAATTCACAGCGGCTTCCATGGCCTCTGTCGATAGGCGTGCGAGTAGCAACTTCTCTATCACAAGAAAAATGCAATTCGAAAAGGCTACCAATAACAGCGGGGCAAAAAGAGTAAATAACCTTTTTACCCCTGCATTGGAGCTAAAATCCACTTCTTTTGTCCCTATCATTATGCTTCTTTTAATCTCTTATAAGGGTTTGTTAGCCCCTTCAGCACAATGCATAATCATATACAAGACATCGTCAATGGAAACTGTATCTGGATACGCACCTCCACCACCATGGTTCTCATAGTACCATCCTTCTGGTGCAATGGTTATAACAAAAGGTTGGTGTTTGACCGACAAATCATGCGCAACAAAAGTGACATAATAATCGGTTTCTGTTTCGGTCTTAGTTTCACCTTCTCTCAGGATATAGAGATAGGGTGTGGTTTGATTTCTTAACATTTTCTCAGCCTTGAGCCCTGATAGGCGTCCTTTCCAGGCTATATGCGTTCTAATCTCATGATTAATCGCATCCAACATAGGTTCTTTCAATACTACAGACATACTAAACCTCCTTTTCGTAAAAACTCTGTGCTATTTTAAAAGGATCGCACAAAGTTTGGTAAGATACCTGTAAATTTTTTCTGACTAAAGCTTGAGCCGATTGATAACAGAGGGGAATCATGGGCATCTCTCGGCACAAAATTTTTTCAGCTTTTGATAATAACGCTGAACGTTGAAACGGATTAACTTCCATTTCGCATTCATCAAGCAAACATCGAAATTCAACATTTTCCCATTTAGAAAAATTAATTTCTAAATCAGCAGTTTTGAATCCGTTCAAAACATAAATAGGATCATCAATTTTGGAGACCCACTGAACCAAAGCTAGCTGAGAATCACCTTTTGTCATTTTATCAAAAAAGGCGTTCCATAGAAGCGGCTCCAACTGGCATTGAATACCAAAACACTCTTCAATTTGCTTTTTCAAGCTCGAAGCAATATGCTGCCTGATCCCTTTTTCTAAGAACGTCAGAGTGATGGGCGGCATCTCTTCTTTTGTGAGTCCCAATTCATCTAATGTCTCCTGAAATAACTGACGGGCTTTTTCCGGATTGTGACCGGGAAACATGTGTGCATTATTTTCACAGAGATGCCTGGGAAGCGGAGAATGTGCAGGTTTTAGAGAGAAAACAGAAGAAGTCACAATAGGCTGCCTGTCAATTGCAAAAGCAAAAGCTTGGCGCATTTTGGGGTGGTTAAAAGGGGTTAATTGGGTATTAAAGGCACACCACGAAAGCCATCGATCTTCACAAGCAATGATCTTATCATCTTCTCCGGCTGCATAAAACGCATGCCATCCTCCAAAAGGAGCTCCAATCCAGTCGACTTCTTTTTTCTGAAAAGCTCGAATGGCATGTGACGGACTCATTAAATTGATGATCACCTGATCTAGTTTGATATTCTGCGCATTCCAATAGAGTGGATTTTTAACAAACTGGTATCCTTGACCGGGCTGGTTGATCTTGAGTTGAAATGGACCATTACAAGGATAGTTTTTCTCAACCTGATGGGGCCATTGAGGTCTTTTTTGGTCAGTGATACGATGCACAGGGGAATAAAGCGTGTGGGCAACTAATTGAAGAAAATAAGGTGCAGGATATGCGAGTTCTACTTTTAATGTACGATCATCCAGAACGTGAATGCCTATTTGATCGGGTGAGACGAACCCCTCCTTTGCCTCTTTTGCATTTTTAATCGGATAGAAGAAATGGGCAAAAGAAGTTTTAAAATCCGGAGAGAGAATTTTTTTCCATGCATATTCAAAATCGTAAGCTGAGACCTGTGTTTCATCATTCCAAAATGACGATCGTAATTTAAAGATATATTCTTTTAAATCAGGGGAGACTTTTATCCATTCCGCAATGCCATTTTCAAGATTTCCTTCTTTATTAAATCGAGTTAACCCTTCAAAGAGCAATTTTAATACTTCGCTAGAAACATCTTCACCACCAATACGTGGATCTAAAGACACAGGTGCAAATTCACATCCAATTCTCAAAACTTGCTGATCGTTCATTTTCTGATGCAATTGATCAAGCATTTTTCTAAGAGCTTGGATCAGGGGCTCTGGGTCCTGGATATCTGTCTGTAAAAGAACGGCGTTAAAAAATGTACCTTCTAAAGTATGGATGACGTTGTATGTGAGAGTGTCCATTTGCAAAGAAAACTCTTGCAGGGCTGACGAAATGATCTCAGGGAAAGAGGAATGAATAGTATGAATAACAACAAAGACCTTGTCTCCTTCTTGTTCAATGTTAATCGAATAGGTAGAGTCTTTTGGTAATTTCTTATTTCGATTCTCTAAAAAGTGGCCAAAAAGAACCGCAAGCACCTTTGGTTGTAATATAATCTGTTTCTCTAAAGGAGAGAGCGCGTAAAAAAAAGTCTCAATCAGTTCTGCATCGTTTCTTGCTTCTTCGGGAAAAGCTTCTTTTAAGCTTTGGAGTTGTTCTTGCTGCTTGATGATGATGCCGCCATTATAGTCTCGAAATTCGCCAATAGCGCTTGTCATCATTGCAACAACTTTTTGGCGTGCTGAATAGAAATCCAACGAACCATCGGATCTTAAAAACTCAGGGAGTCGAGGGAGAGAGAGGCGGAAAATATGAGCTTTGACGGGATGTTCTTCTAAATGCCTTATAGTGAAAAGTCGCTCTGAAGTAAACAAGCAATCAAAAAATCTCTCCTTCATAGAAAAACGATGAAAGGGGGAAACGTAGACTAGAGTCACACGAAAGCTGATCTCTTTTCCGTTTTGTTGATCGAGCGTAATATACGATTGAGGTAAATCGCTTATTTTTTGTATTTCCTGTCCTAAAACGAGTATATTTTTGTAAATCTCTTCCTCGTTAAGTTTCATGAAGATGGTAGGAGCGAGTGTCTGGATGCTGTTTTTGATTTTTTCGTTTAGGTTTTTATTTAAAAGAGCTCTATCGGATGGTGAGAAGGGTGTGTGGTCGTCCTTTTCAATCTCAAAATAAAATATTTTTAGATTTCTATGAGGGGAAGAGTGGTGATATACACTGTCTTTAACTAACTTAACCCCGGGGAGGTACTTTTGCAAAGCTAGAACAATGTTTTCCTCATCGAACACTTCATACCGGTCCATCAGGTTAAATCCGATGAGACATCCTAAAACAGGTTTTGTACAAAATGGAAAGATTAAATTCGCTGGAATCCAGCGGATTTCAAGATGTCTTTCGTGGGAAGAGAAAGTAGCTGAATGCAAAAGAGCTTTTTTTGTGAGGTGCAGCGATAAGCTTAAGCGAAATATTTGGTCCGCGCTTCGATGATCAAAAAACGTTTTAGATGTCAGCAAATTGATAAGGAAAAAATCTTTAAAAATGGTCTTGTCTGCAGCAAGAGGAAAGCGAGTCTCCCATTTTTGCAGTTTTTCATAAACAGAATCGAAAGAGGGATGGAAAGCATGCTGCAAGTTATCGATCAAAAACTTCTGATTTATCTCGATATCATCGATATGTACAACCATATGCCACAAATTTTAAACCTGGCAATGAAATTGTGCAATTAAATTATTTATCTTCTAGATTGCGTCTAGCGATTTCGACTTGGCGGCGGAGGCTTTCATCGCTTTGAAGGCGCTCGCGTATTTTTTTCCACGCGTGGAGAAGCGTAGAGTGGGTTTTTCCGCCGAATGCAGAGGCAAGTTTCATGAGAGAGTCAGTCATGAGTTCTTTAGCAAGATACATCGCAACTTGACGCGGGAGAGCAACATCTTTAGTGCGAGAGGTGCCTTTTAAATCGCTGATGCGCACTTCAAAAATAGCTGAAACGCATTTGAGAATATTTTCGACAGAAACTCGTTTTAGCGGATGCTGTTGAAAAAGTTCCCCTAGGGTATTTTCAACGATATCTTCTGTCACTTCCTTGTTAATGAGCCTTGAAAAAGCAGAGAGTCTATTGATCGCACCTTCAAGCTGTCTTACGTTATGATAAATATGTTCTGCAATGAAGAGTGCGATTTTATGGGGGAGGCGGATGCCTCGCAATTCTGCTTTATGCTGCAGAATCGCGACTCGAGTTTCTAAGTCGGGCATACCGACATGCGCGACAAGGCCCCATTCCATACGTGCGACCATGCGCTCTGAAAGTTTGAGCTGAGAAGGAGGTTTATCGCTTGTGATAACGATTTGTTTATTTTGCTGGATGAGGCTTTCAAACGTATTGCAAAATTCTTCTTCGAAGTTGAGTCTGGATTGTAAAAACTGGATGTCATCGACAAGAAGAACATCTAAAGAGCGATAGAATCGTTTCATCTTGTCCATCGATTTCTTCTTCAAATTGTCGACAATATCGTTGATGAAGCCTTCTGTTGTAATGCAATGGATCTTGAGACGCCTGTGATTTTTATGGATAGCATGGCCGATCGCATGAAGAAGATGGGTTTTCCCAAGGCCGACGCCTCCATGGATGAAGAGGGGATTGTATGACTTGCCGGGATGGGCAGCGACGCCGAGCGCTGCAGACTTGACGAATTGGTTGGAGGGGCCTTCGATAAAATGATCGAAGGTATAAAGAGGATTTAGGGGAAGCGCGTCATTTTGCGGAGCCTGATCTTCAAAAACCACTTG
The DNA here is from genome assembly GCA_017994195.1 of Rhabdochlamydiaceae bacterium. Taxonomy (GTDB): domain Bacteria; phylum Chlamydiota; class Chlamydiia; order Chlamydiales; family Rhabdochlamydiaceae; genus PALSA-1444. The sequence continues at coordinate 2,653 of JAGOLG010000057.1, read as the reverse complement.
TTTTTTCGGTTCTTCAGAAATCACAAAGCGGAGCGCTAAATCACCATTCGGTTTAACAGGAACAAATCCGAGCAGATCTTTTTTGTAATTTTGAAGAAGATATTCTTGTACAAAGATGTTAGGCACTTGTAAAACAAGCTCATCGCCTGTTGCTTGCACAACTTGAATGGGTGCAATCCAATTTTGAAATTCCGCAGCAGAACATCTCTCTTCCATATAGGCTAAGAAATCGGTCCAGAGATCGGCGCTTGTTTTGGTGAGCATAGGCTTACTGTTTTAACATGATTGGCTATGTGTATGCAAGAAGAAGGGCAGAGGCTTGGTTTGCAATCAAAGGGTTTACGTCTTTTATAAGAGCATTTGTTTGAGCTAAAGCTTGACGGCGATATCCGAGAGCAAAAAGGGCTTTTGCACGATTAATGAGCGTTTCAGAATGAAGAGGGTCAAGTTTAAGCGCCTGTTCAATGGTGTTGAGAGCTTGAAGATTTTTTCCAACTTCAAGATAAATTCCGCCGAGGGTTTGCAGATCATAAGGGTTTTGATTGCTGAGTGTCATGAGCGCTTCAAAAAAAGAGCGTGCTATATCGTATTTTCCCTGTTTAAGATAAGAGTAACCTAAGTAGCGTAGATCTTCGAGAGCTTCTCCATCCCATCCCAAAACGTCAGACCATTCAACTGAACTCATGACCTACCCCTTTTGGTACTGTTTACAACGTGTGGTGATATCGATCAAGTCCTTATTCAAAAGTTGCATCAGTTTCAAGAGTTTTAGAAGACGGTTTTTCTCTTCTTCCCATTCAGAGAGATCTTGATCATCTCCCTTGGTGTTTTGAATGCGCGTCATCATTGAATCTTGCTGTTCATCTGAGCCCAAGAAAGGAACAAGTTGAGAGCGGAAAATGCGTCTTCGTAGAAAGAAAAAACCCGGCGGTTTTTGGAATGTTGCCCATGCAGGATGGAGCTTGGATAGGCCAAAGAGAACATCGACTTCGGAGGGGTTGGCAGGAAGGATAACCTCCGTTTGTGCATGGCTGGATGCAAGCGTTGAGTCGCGGATAATGGGCTGTGATTCTTCGAGAAGTTTTTGATCTTCTGCCCAGCGAATTGAGACGTCGATCGGGAGATTGGAAACGGTTTTAGGTTCAGTCACTTTTACTTCCTTAGATTGAAGGAGTGTAGCACGGATACATTTTTCTACCTACCCCCCTATTTACCTTAGATGGAAGTTTTGTCACAAGCAGCTCTGAAAAAGACAAGCGTTCCCACAAATTCCCACTTTTCAGAATTAGATTTTAACTCGCTTATTATAAGTGAGGTATGTAACTATTTCAAACTCGATTGTGGGAAGTTTTTCCGAAAAACCTTGAAGAATTGAGCTTTGAGTGTTAAATTGTGGCAAAAGGTGAAAGAAGAATGTCCCAGTTTTTTTTCAGTGGATCACATCACGCTAAACTCGATACAAAGAACAGATTTGTTCTTCCGCAGCAGATGCGTTTTGGGTTGGTGGAAAATGGCGTTTTAGACTTCACCATTGCTCTTGGGCTTGGGGGTTGTCTTGCGATTTATCGAAGAAGCGACATTGAGAAAATTGTTGAAAGATTTAAGTCCAAACAACATTTAGCCAAGTACCAAAAGTTCTTTACCTTATTTTTCTCAACACTGCACCAGACGTCCTGTGACTCTGTCGGCCGCGTGATTATTCCTCCCGTTCTTAAAAAAGCGGTTGATATTCGAGGAGAAATTGTGGTTGCGGGAGTCCTGAATAAAATTGAAATTTGGCCTAAAGAAAGATACGACGCTGATTTGAAAGCCTCAATGGAAGGCCGTCCTGGAGAATTTAATTTAGCCGCAATGACAGAAGAGGCTTTTGCCCTTCTTGGCGAAGAGGAGCCTATTCGACATGACCTCCCCATCTGAACATATTTCGGTCATGTTAGAAGAGTTTTTGAAAGGATTTGAAGGGAGCTTGCTGACGACCTTCTTTGAGGGAACTGTAGGAGCCGGCGGGCATGCAGAGGCAATTTTGAAAGCCCATCCGGAAATTGAGAGATATATCGGGTGCGATCAAGATCCTGAGGCCCTTGAGATCGCAAAACGTCGGTTAGAACCTTGGAAAGATAAAGTCGAGCTTGTCCGAGGCAATTTTAGAGATCTCGATGCGATTCTTGCCAAGCGGGGAATCAAAGAAGTAAATGGTTTTTTTTTGACTTTGGAGTGTCATCCATGCAACTGGATCAAGGCGAAAAAGGGTTTAGTTTTATGAAAGAAGGTCCTCTCGATATGAGAATGGATCCTGATAGCGAGCTCACTGCCGCTGATGTCGTCAATTCATATTCCGAAGAGAAACTCGGAGAAATATTCCGTGACATGGGTGAAGAACCTCAATGGAGACGGGCTGCTCGCGCCATTGTTTATGCAAGAGAAAATAAACCGATTGAAACAACCCATGAGCTTTCTTCTATTCTTAAAAAATCCCTCGGTTTGAAAAAAGGTGGAAGACTGCATCCAGCGACGCTGATTTTTCAAACTCTTCGGATTGTCGTGAACCGTGAACTTGAAGCAATTGAAAAAGGACTTTCAAAAGCACTGAAGTTTTTAGCTCCTTTAGGACGTATCGGCGCCATTAGCTTTCACAGTTTAGAAGATCGTATTG
>JAGOLG010000120.1 GCA_017994195.1 Rhabdochlamydiaceae bacterium | reverse complement strand
ACGATGGATCTTGTGCTTCACAAATAAAAAATGGATCCGGGAAACAAGCTCTTTTTCAAGAAGATTTTCTTGCCTCTCTTCTCGAGTATCAAAATGGAAAAATCGAAGGCGAGGTCCAAGTTTTTAACAACCATCAGTGCCTTACAAACGTTTACTATCTCAAAGATGAAATGAAAATAGGCGAAGAATGGGAGTATTATCCTACAACGGACGGAACGCATCACCCTAAGCTTTTTCTAGAGTGGGACCAAGATACTATACAAGGTGTTGCTAAAACGTGGTATGAAACCGGAGTCTTGGAAAGTCAGCGCGAAATGCACAACAACAAGAAGCACGGTCTTTGTTTTGCATGGTTTAAAGAAGGCGACTTGATGCTCATGGAAGAATATGAAGACGATGTTCTCGTCAAAGGCTCCTATTATAAAAAATGGGAAAAGTCTCCCATTTCTAAAGTAGAAAATGGGAAAGGAATCGCAACCCTCTTTGATAAAGAGGGAAGACTCATACGAAAAATCGTCTACGAAAAAGGCCTCCCCTTAAATGAGCCTTAAAAAAGAGTTAAGGCTTCATTGGAAAAAGAAGCTTCTTCAACTCTCTTTCGAGCGCAGGCAAGAGGGTGCAAAAGCTCTGACCCTCTATCCATTGCCGGAAGGGATCATTGCTTCCTTTGTCTCTTTTCGCGAAGAAATTAATATGGCGCCTCTTAACACACTTCTTGCCAAAAAAAAATCGCTCGCTCTGCCAGTTGTTCAAAAAGACCATCTCATTTTTTATCATGTGACCCATTTAGAATCTGAACTTGCTCCCTCAAAACTTGGTATTTTAGAACCGATTCCATCTCTATGTAAAATCGCAACCCATATCGATGTGATTTTAGTTCCAGCGCTTGTCTTTGATACAAAGAATCATCGCTTAGGTTATGGAAAAGGATATTATGATCGCTGGCTTGAAAAAGGCAGGGCTTATTCGATCGGAGTCGGTTTTAAAGAACAGCTGATAGAACAGCTTCCTTCCGACCCTCATGACATTCAACTCAATCAGCTTTGCTTAGTATAGAAAACTACTGCACCATGCCCTGCGGAGGGCCTGCTTCGTTTTCCATTCCTTGCTGCTCAAGCTGTTCAGGAAGATACTCTTCTGTCGGAGGACCGTATTGATCAGGGTTTTGCTTTTTTTGCTGAGGACGGCACTGACGCGTTCCGTCACAACTAAAGGCTGTAACCGTTCCTCCTGAAGGAACGTTGTTACAGACAGAAAAATCACCGCCGTCAACACAGAACCAAATGACCGTGTAAGGCGTTTGGGAGTTGTTATAATAGCCGATGCCTCCCCAGTAGTCATTCCACTGCATAGTCCGCTGAGGCATCACAATAACTTCCCCTAGATAGGTTCCATCGGCTGCACGAATAACGGCTCTGAGTTTATAGGCCGTGTCGTTCAAAAGGCGCACAGCGCCTCCCCAGGCCTGCCCCATAAACAACAGAAAAAATACCGTCTTTAACAACCATTGCATCTTATTTATAACTTTCCATATATGCCCATTTAAAATCGAGTCCTCCTAAATGAGAAAGTACAACATCTTTCACATTTTGCTTGGCCACATAGAGGAGTGTGTAATGAAAAAGAGGCATGATGGGCATCTCTTGCATTAAGATTGATTCACATTCTTGGAATAATTTTTTCCGCTCTACTACATCATTTTCTTCCAAAGCTTGATCAAGAAGCTCTCGGTAACGAATATTTTCCCATCCGGTATTATTCGATCCTCCGGCTTTAAATTTGAAAATCTCTAAAAAATTCATGCTATCGCTAAAGTCGGCCGTCCATGATCCAGCAGCCAGCTGAAAGCTTCTCTTGGAGATGCGGTCGAAAAAAACTTTTCTTTCAACAGCATGCAGCTGAACCGTGATACCCAGCGCGCATCTCCACTGCTCTTGCACTGTTTGGGCAATCAAATGATTTCTTTCTCCGGCAACATACATAAGAGAAATGTTTGGCATCGTCTCACGTGTTAAACCTTCTGCCTTCAGTGCTTCTTCAAAAGCTTCTCGTGCTGCGTTTTGGTCTCCATCTTTAAAATAAGGACTTTCTTGAATCCCAAGCGATGGAGGAACGAGCCCTGTTGCCGGAAGCTGGTTTCCTTGCGTTACGTGCTCCACAATATCTGAGCGTTTAATTGCGAGCGCAAACGCTTTCCTCATGATAGGGTGCTGAAAAGGTTCTGCTTCCACATTCGTTCTAAAAAAATAGGTGGCTAAAAAGGGCTTTACCTGAAGCTCTCCTTGTTTTTTTAGATCCTTGAGAACTCCGACCGGAAGCGTGGACAAAGGAGACCCTGCCCAATCAAGTTCTCCTTTTTCATACATTTTAAGCTCGGTTTCTTCATCGACCATTAAAAGATCGATTTTTTTCAATTTGACATGCGAAGCATCCCAATAATTTGTGTTCTTTACGGCATAAAGATGGTCGCTATGCTTCCACTCTTTGATCATAAAAGGACCGTTTCCAACTACCGTTTGCGCATCGGTTGCCCAATGTGGATGTGCTTCATCTACTTCTTGAGAAATAGGAAAATAAACTGGAAGTGCGGTCAGCTCTAAGAAATAAGGAATCGGATGCTCGAGTTCCACTTGCAGTGTTTGATCATCGAGTGCTTTAACTCCGACTTGTTCAAAAATTACCTTCCCGTCTTTGCAAGCTTTTCCATTTTTGATGGCATACATTTGAAAAGCTTGATCGGCAGGAAAATGAGGGTCTAAAACTTTTGACCAGCCGTACACAAAATCATGCGCCGTGACTTTTGCGCCCGTACTCCAAACAGCATTTCGAAGATGAAAGATATAAGTTTTTCCATCTTCTGAAATGTCTACTTTCTCAGCCATCGCAAGTTCGGCTTTTTCTTCCGGATTAATACGCGTAAGCCCTTCGAAAAACATTTTAGTGAGTGTCATCGACTGCAAATCTCGCGCTCTTCTAGGATCAAGCGTGTGCGGCTCTCCACCGATATTGACACTTAGCCCCTCATGAGTTTTTGATGAACAGGCGGCACATAACAACAAAACAATTAGAACTTTGATAGATTTTGTG
>JAGOLG010000056.1 GCA_017994195.1 Rhabdochlamydiaceae bacterium | reverse complement strand
TTTAATAGTTTTAAGGTCTTGATCGTGTAGAATTGCTCTGGTTAGATAGGGAACTACGACCTTTCCGGAGGAGTCAATAAACTGAAAGGTATGTTTAATAATTTGTGAAAAAATTAACTTAAAATCATTTGGGTTTACAGCTTTTGGAATGTCAAGTTGTGAAAAGGCTATCCAATCCTCTTTTGAAATCCAAGGTTGGGATAAAACGTGCTTACCTGTATCGGTTTTTCTTACAAGTATTTCAGAAATAAGAGCTCTAAAAGCTTTTTCTGTTGTTGCTAAATGTTGTCCAAAGGCTTTAAGCCATACGCCACCGGCTCTAAAATAGGTATCCTCTCCGATGACGAGTTCTCCTTGAATAAATTCCAGCAGAGAGCGGAGCTGCTTACCCAGGCCATTACTAGAAAATTTTGCTTGAGAAATTGCATTTTCAAATTCTTCGAGTGAGCTTTTTTCATATATAGAACGAAGAGCTTCAACCAATTGATGGAAAGTAGGCCTAGAGGCCCAATTCACATACCGCTTACTTCCTTGAGCAGTTACTTTTAACTCAAATATTGTTGATTGGTAATAATCACGATATCTACGATGAGAAAGATATAGTGTTGTTGCAAAGGTGTTTTGATTGATTGCGTGCCATAAGAGTTGAACAAGACTTCGATCCAATTCTTTAGCTTTTTTTGAATCAACTCGTTGAATATTTTCGAGTGCCTCAAAACTGGGATTATCTGTTTCAATTGTTTGATCACTATTATATGTTGGATTGCCACGTCTAATATCAAGGAGAAGAGAAAGAATTGACAGATATTGATCAAGTTCGAGAGATTCACCAATTCGAATCATTCCCTCACCGATATGCATTGCAACTTGCTTTAAGTTGTCATACCCCAAAAGGACTGAAAGAGAAGATTTTTTTCGCAACTTTGCGTCAAAATTTCTATAAATGACCCAAAGACTTTCATATTCATGAGTATCGAGCTCAAAGACATCTTTGTAGGTACTTGTAGCAGCTTCTTTGGGCCCTGTAAGTCTTGATATTTCCTTTCTAAGAAATTGTGGTTTAACTAATCGAAAAGCAATTCTTGTAGGAAATCCATAGTCACAATAGGGCCTTACTAAGCGAAAGGCTTGATTGGAGGTAAGTACGAATATAGCCCAAGTTTTGCCTGTTTTTTTCTCCATTTGTTTTTGTTGTGCTTTGGCAACCGAAAAATAGACAAAAAATGCAAAATGATGGGATATATCTTCATAACTATTAAGAGGTTGGTTAGTAAGGCTTGCTACAAATTGCCCTGCTTGTGATAAAACGTGGCTTTTAGAAAGGTAAACTTTTAAAGAACAGTCATGATGATCTGCGCGATTCCAATTAGGCGTGTTAATTGGAGAAAATACGCGACCTTTTTCACTTTTTGTTTCATTGTAAACGCGAACAAGTAGCTCAATGAACTTTTCAGGATATATAGAAGCTTTAACTTTGTCAATTTGCGCGTTCTCTGCAATAAGATGAATTGCAAGTTTTCCAATTTTCATTGCACCTCTTCTGATAAAGCAAACATTTTAATATGATAAAAAGGAATACTTCAATCAAATCTTTTGAGATTTTATATTTTTATTTTATGCAATGGAGAGTTTAGTAATTAGTTTTGACTTGGACCCAGGCATCACGGATCTGTTCTTGATCTGCAACGACAACTGTAAATCGGAGCGTTTTAAACTCTTCACCTTCGAGAGATAGGAGCTGGAGTGTCTCTGAATCGCCTTCCAAATCGGGGAGCACGTCGGTTGTTGCTGGGAAGATCGAGAAAGTATCGTAGTGGGTCTTCATTGACTGGCGTGTATAGAGATGGTTGATGAGTTGATAGGTCAGATCTTCTTTTTTACTGGGTTTGGGGATGGCAATATTCTCAATAGTAATCACCGACCCTTCTTTTGGCATCACGTACCCTACAAAAGGAAATTTTTTCATGGTTCTCCAAAGATAGGAACTGGAGGCGACGATCGCTGCACTATTTTTAGTAGCTAGGAAGTAATCCCCTCGAAAATCAGCATAGGCATTAACATATTTTTTCTGCTTGGTCAGTAGGGAGACGATTTCATGGAGCTGGGTCTTGTTAACCTGTGGAAGATCACTGTAAAGATAGAACGAAGCCAGATGGATCATTTGGATCGGGTCGTTCATCATGGTCATGTAATAAGAGATTCGATCCAAGTCAAAGAGCATGTTCCAGCTTGGGTCATAAGGTTTATCTGCAAAGTATTCTTTGTCAATTCCAATAAGAAAAACTTCCCATTCAAACGGGATTGAGTAGACATTGCCGGGATCGAAAAAGTGATTGAGCAGTTTGGGGTTGAGTTTGGAGTAGAAGTTGAGCTTAGATTTATCGAGCGCTTTGACGAGGCCCTCTTTAATTAATATTTCAACGCTATAGTCAGAGGGGATGATCAGGTCATAACCATGCCCGCCGGTTGCTTTGAGTTTTACAAGCATTTCTTCATTGGAGGCATAAAAGTTCATATTAACTTTGATGCCGGTCTTTCTCTCAAATTCGGCGATGACAGTCGGCTCTAAAATGTCTCCCCATACAAAAATATTGATCGATCTTCCATTTGAGAGAAAGGCCTCTTCGGGCCAATAGAGGACTCCAAAGATGAGAGCGCACCAAAATAAGAGAACGCACGCGCGGATGGCAATCTTCTTAATCATATAAAGATTTTACTCCGTGTGCTGAGTTGAAAATAGAACATGACCATGATGCTGCTGATGAGAAGAAGGAGGGCAGAAAGAGCATTGACAACAGGGGAGATGCCCGAGCGGATCATGGAAAGGATGTAAAGAGAAAGAGTTTGGACCGAGCTTCCTGAGCAGAAATAGGTTAAAATGAAGTCGTCAAAAGAGATGATAAAAACTAAAAGGGCGCTTGTTGTGAAAGCAGGACTGAGGAGTGGAAGGGTTACTTTAAAAAAGGTTTGAATAGGAGTTGCACCTAAAGCAAGGGATGCTTCTGTGAGCCTCTCGTCCAGTTCGAGATATCTTGCATAGACTAAAGGTATCACAAATCCGAGTCCTAAGACGGTGTGCCCGACAATCAAGGTTGCAAGTCCCAGTGAAATCGAGGCAAGGCTAAAAAAACCAAGAAGGCTGACGCCAAGGACTGTTTCAGGGATGATCACGCTGCCATAAAAAAGATTGAGATATTTTCCAACGCGGCCCCCTTGAGCGACAAAGAAAATGAGAAAAATGCCCATGAGAACGGAAATAAATGTGGAGGAAAGAGCGATGAGTAGTGAGTTTCCGAAAGCTTTCCAGAGGTAGATTGAGTCAATGAGTTCAACATACCATTTTAAGGTGAATGATTTCCAAGGAGAAGGAAACCCTTCGGTGTTGAATGAGAATACGAGCAAAACCAGGATTGGAACCCATAGGAAAAGGTAAGTGCATGCGATCAAAACAAGATGACCGAATCTTCCTAAAGATGCTCTTTTAGCCACGGTCCCTCACAGGTTCAGTAAAACGGCCCAAAAATTTATAAAATAAAATGGCGGTGACTAGGAGGAATGCGCAGCTGACAACCATGAAAGCAGCTCCTAATGAACCGGTTCCTTCGGCTAAAATATAATCTGAGACAACGTTGCCCACAAACATGATTTTATCGCCTCCCATAAGAGACGGGATCGCGAACTCGCCAAAGGAAGGGATGTAAACTAAAAAGAAGCCTGCTCTGATCCCTCGCATGGTCAGGGGGAGAATGATGCGGCGGAAGGTTTGGAACCATGAAGCACCGAGGTCAAAAGATGCCTCAATCAAGCTACTGTTAAAGCGTTCTAGAGAAGAGTAAATAGGCAGAACCATGAAGGGGAGATAATAATAAACCATCATAATCATGATCGCAAAAGGGGAGTTGAGCAGCAAAAGAGGCTCTTTGATGAGGCCGATCTGAAGGAGAAGGTTATTCAAAAATCCGTGTTTTTCAAGTACATAAAACCACGCATAAACGTGAAGTAAAAAGTTTGTCCAAAAAGGAATTAAAAGAAGAAAAAGAAGCCCGCTTTTCAGCCTCTTGCCTCTGAATGCAATAAAATAGGCCAGAGGGTAAGCGATTAAAAAGCAGAGGATCACATTGAAGATGGCCATGAAAAAAGAGAGGCCGATAACCCGGAAATAAAGAGGGTTTAGAAAGTGTGTGATTTTAGAGAAGGTGAGGCCTTCCATCACTCCATCTTCAGAAAATTGAATAAAGCTAGTCACAGCGATCAAGACAAGGGGGATATAAAAAAAGAGGACCTGCCAGAGTATGGCTGGAACGCCGATGGAAAAGGGATGTTCTGATACTGGAGGTCTTGGAAACTTCATTTTTCTAAAATTACCACGTTTTCTTTTTGCCAATATAAGTTGACTTCGTTGTCGTAGTCGATCACTTCTTGTGGAAAGTGTTCTTCATTTTGCTCGAAGACTTGGAGCTTGAGGTGGTTTTTGAGTAAAATGTTGTACTGGGTGGACCTTCCATGGTAGACGATGGATTGAACAGTGCCTTTAACAGTGTTCGAGAAATTTTTTACATCTTTTTTAGAAATAAAAATTTTCTCAGGTCGGATGCTCATCAAAAGATCGCATCCTTCTGTCATCCACGGTTTAATATGAGATGCCATCAGTTTGAACCGGCCCAGATCAGGCACTTCAATTTCCGGCTCCGGAGAGTCCATATTTCTTAAGATTCCGCTGATAATATTGGTAGTTCCTACGAATTTAGCAACAAAAGAGGAGTGAGGGAACTCATAAATTTCTTTAGGAGTGCCGATCTGCTCGATTTCACCGCGATGGTTCATAATGGCCATCTGGTCTGCCACAGTAAGCGCCTCAAATTGGTCGTGCGTCACGTAGACAAAGGTGGTTTTAAGCTTGTCTTGGAGCTCGATGAGCTCAAGCAGCATCCGTTCACGGAGCTTGAAGTCAAGGGCGGCGAGCGGTTCATCAAGAAGGAGTACATCGGGTTCATTGACGATAGCGCGAGCTAATGCCACTCGCTGCTGTTGTCCTCCGGAGAGCTGGGAGGGTAATTTGTAGATGTGATTTTCTAGGTGGAACGCTTCAAGAATTTTAAAAACTTTTTGTTCAATGACAAGCTTAGGCAATTTTTTTAAGCGGAGGCTATAGGCGATATTATCAAAGACATCCAGGTGAGGAAAAAGGGCATAGTTTTGAAAAACTATATTGATAGGCCGTTCGTGAATGGGATCATAGGTGATATCGTCATCGCCTAGGAAAATTTTTCCTGCATCGGCTTTTTCAAGGCCTGCAATCAGCCTTAATAGGGTTGTTTTTCCACATCCGCTGGGTCCTAGCAAGGCAAAGAATTTCCCTGCAGGAATTGTCAGGCTTATATCATTAATGATTAAGCCGCCTTCGATTGACTTTCTGAGCTTTTCAAGTTTTATACTACGCATAGAAAAATTGTAACGATTGTCCGACTTTGTTGCAAAAATTTTCGCATATCCTGCAGTATGTATTTCTGAGGTCTAGATGGAAAAAAGAAAAGTGATCATTGTGGGGTCGGGTCCGGCCTCCTATACAGCAGCGATTTATGCAGCGAGAGCAAACTTAGCTCCGCTGGTCTTCGAAGGTTTTTTTGTCGGTCCTGCCGGCGGACAGCTTATGACAACTACCGAGGTCGAAAATTATCCCGGTTTCCCACAGGGGGTCATGGGGCCTGAGCTCATGGACATTTTTCGCAAGCAAGCAGAAAAGTTTGGAACTACATTTATCACCGAAGATGTTACTCGTGTTGATCTCAAGCAGCATCCTTTTCTTGTTGAGTCTTCTTCGGGGACTTATTTTGGAGAGTCGCTGATTATTGCGACAGGAGCGCAAGCCAAACGTTTAAATGTGCCGGGAACCGGCGATCATGAGTTCTGGCAAAAGGGCGTGACAGCATGTGCCGTTTGCGATGGAGCGATGCCAATCTTCCGAGAAAAGCACCTCTATGTTGTTGGAGGAGGCGATACCGCTATAGAAGAAGCGCTTTTTCTAACAAAGTTTGGAAGTAAAGTATTTATTGTACATCGCCGAGATGAATTAAGAGCTTCTAAAATCATGGCGCAGCGAGCACTCAATCATCCTAAAGTCGAAGTGCTCTGGAACCATGTTTTAGAAAAAGTAAGCGGTGATACGGTCGTTCGGTCGGTTACGCTTAAAGATGTCAAGACAGGTGCAACTGCAGAACGTCCTGCCGGAGGACTTTTCTTTGCAATCGGCCACCAGCCCAACACAGGATTTTTAGGCGGACAAGTCGAACTTGAGCCCACAGGCTATATCAAAGTCGTCAAAGGGACCTCACGCACTAATATAGAAGGCGTTTTTGCAGCAGGAGACGTGCAAGATCCTTATTATAGGCAAGCGGTGACGGCAGCCGGAAGCGGATGTATGGCAGCTCTCGATGCAGAAAGATGGCTTTCAGCGAGAGAACATGCGACTACGTAAGCTGCTGTTTCTACTGCCCATTTCTCTTTTTGGACTCGATCGCATTCCTTGGTTTTGCAATGTCTGGGAATTTACGTTCACACCGACGTATACCTATAGTCGTTATCCCGATGTACAAAATGGGATTCCTAAAAACCAAAAGCCTTCGCATGACCATGTCTTAAGCTTAGATCTTGGTTTTTCTCCCTCGCCCCAATGGCAGATCGATACCGAAGCCGAATTTGCAGACACTCCGCGTCAGTCGATGGGCCTTCGAAGCATAGCAGCCCAAGCCCGGTATCTTTGGCTCGATGATCTTCTCGGTGATCCTGTCTCCCTCACAACAGGCGTTGTCCTTCGAGGTGTCACACGCCATAGCATAAAAGATGTGAGCTGTCCTTATCACTCTTATATGAACTATGAAATCAATACAGCTCTCGGCCGAGAATGGGATCGAGGGTTTGATTGGACATTTCGCACATTTGGAGGAGCTTCTTTAGGAATCGCTAACCACGGCTATCCGTGGTCAAGTGCTTTTTGGATTATTGAAGGGCAGATGCATCATGCGCATCGCCTAGGTCTTTTCGTAGACGGCTCGCTTGGGTTTGGGCATCACAAGAAGGTTTTTATCAACCATTTTAATGGATATGGCTCCATCGAACATAGAAACGTCGACGCAGGTGTAAAATATACCTACGTTTTTGAAATATGGGGACAGCTTTCGCTTTCCTATGCACGAAGACTCTATGCACGTTCATTCCCGGAAAAGGTGAACTTCTTCACCATTTCCTATATGCTTCCGTTTTCACTCTTTTAAATGGTATTAAAATGGCACGGAAAAATTGTTTCGAAGATATGCCTATCATAAGAAGTAAGAAAAGTTCAAAATTAAAAGATCATGATCCAGCCAAGTTCTTTAAACAACCTGAAAAAGTTGCTGAAGCGTTGCTCACAAGTCTAAAGGAAAATGATGTTCCAGCCTTCTTAGAAATTTTGAACACCTATCTTTGCGTGAATAGCAGTATATCACATTCTCAAGTTTGTAAATAAAGCGCGACTGTCGAAACATAGGCTTTGCAGTGGCTCATGGAGAGAATCACATGAGGATTGCCAAACTTTTTCATGGCTTTGGAAGAGAAGTGGACAAGAGGCTTTCCGGCTTTATCATGAGAAATCTCAATATCTAAAAAGCCAATCTGTTTTCCGAAACCGCAGCCGAGCGCTTTAACAATCGATTCTTTTGCTGAAAATCTAGCAGCATATTGGGGCATGGGATCGCGGTGTTTTTTGCAGTACGCTTGTTCGCCTGCTGTAAACACTTTTTCGATAAAAGCGTCGCCATTTTTTTCAATTGCCTCTCGAACGCGCTCGATTTCAACAATATCAGTTCCAACCCCTAAGACGTTCATTGATTTTCATCATCCATAGGTTCGTCGGTTGGATACTCGTCTTCTTCTCCTTCTTTGGCCACGTTGCAGAAGATCATGCGGCCCGACGAGGTGTGTTTAACAGAGAGAACGCGCGCTTCAATAGTACTGTTAATATAGTCTCCACCACCATTAACAACTACCATGGTGCCATCTTCAAGATAGCCGACGCCTTGCCGAGGCTCTTTTCCGTACCGTTGAATCTTAATACGGATAAGCTCTCCGCCTTCCATAAGGGGTTTTAAAGCATTAGAAAGAGCGTGGAGGTTGACAACAGTGATCCCTTCAATCGAGCCCATTTGAACGCGGCTGATGTCCGAGCTTAAAATATTTGCATCAAGAAGCCTTGCAAGCCGGACGACTTTGCCCATCATATCTTTGACTTCAGGAAAATCGGTTTCATGATACCTGAGTTCAACTTCCGGCATCGATTCAAGTTTTTTAACAACTTCTAGACATCTTTTGGCTCTGCCGCGGCTGGTCTCATCGCCCACTTCGGATTGGGCATAGAGCTCTTTTACAACAAAGCGGGGGATCACGAGCTGATGGTTGAGAAGGCCTGTGGCTGCTAGATCAATGATGCGAGGATCAGCCAAGACCGAGATATCAACAACCAGGTCTTTTTTCTTCTGCGATGTCTGTGTAAAACGAACAAAAGGAATGCTGACATAAAGCTCATCGGACGAGCGCAGCGTCATGATCGTTCCAAGATAAACTCCGAATAAGATGATGGCGATTTTAATCAGCTCAATCGTATGGGGCTGCAAAAGAACTCCAATGGAGCTTACTTCTAAGATCGCATGTAAAATAAGTGAAAGAGCTTGACCCATCAAATAACCGATGAAAACTCCCAAAATCGCAATGTTGAATGATCGTAAGTTAAATCTGCGGAATACTAGATCAAAAGCAATCAGCACCATGCCAAAAGTAAATCCAATGCCAATCCCAAAAAGTACATTTGCAAAGGTTCTTCCAGTTGGGAGAGAAATCATGAAGAGTGTCATAAAGACAATGCTGAGCACGACGAACAGCGTTCTTAAAAATGCTAGTGAAATATTCATTCTAAATATGACAGCGCGGAACCCTTGTCCTTTAGGACTGGGAAGAAGCGCTGCTCCTTTGTTTGTTTTGTTTGAAATCCCTCTGTATTATGACCAGGGGTAAGTTTTAAATAATGATAGCCATCGGCTCGTTGTATCAGACGACAATACTTGAAGTTGACGCCTTGGACCACACCCAAATCCGTTTGGATATTGAAATTGCCGGAAGCGCGAATGGCGACTCTTCCTACGTAACAACCTTTCTTTTTTCCGGAAGGAACCACGGCAGCAACCTGATCGCCCGTCTGAAAGCCGTTTATTTTTTTTTGCCCTAATAAAAATCCGCGGGGAAAGCCGAAGAGATCGCAGCGAGTCCTTTTGTAACAGCCTCTGCCAGTAGCAAGAATCTCTTGTATCGGAATGTTCCAGTTCCTTAGATGATCCAGAGTCCCTGTGCAAGCAGCGTCTAAAGCATGTGTTTTGGGAATACCAAAACGATAGCGGTTATACTTTGTCTGTCCCCCTGTGCCTGCTTCACAAGGAAGAGACGAAGCTGTCAAGGCCTTCCATAGGGCGTTCCGGGTGCTGTTCACAGCGGCGGTATCTTTCAAAGAGGGAACAGGCCGAATAGCTTTGTTGGTAAAAGCCTCCACTGAAAGATTCCCTTTTTTAAGATTGCATGAACTACAGGCCAATGTAAGGTTGTCTATGCGATTGGATCCGCCTTTGCTTTTGGGAATGATGTGATCGATCTGCAGGGGAATATTTTTCGCGTAGCAGTAAACACAAAGGCGTCCCCATTTTTCGAGGAGGTATTCGCGGATTTCGTAGCCAAAGAGAGTTCCCTGTTTGTATTCAATGCCATCAATTTCTGGATGGAGAAGTTTTTGAGTGTCAAAGCGCACTCTTTCGCATGTGATAGCAGTTAAAGGAGCCCATTTTTGTAAGCGTTGAACCCAAGTTAATACAGTTTGTATGCGATGGTATAAAGAGGGAGGCAGCCAGCCTTCTGGTTGTTTTCGATTGGCAAAACGTTTGGGGCGATATCGTAAAGTAGACCGCCTGCGTCTTCTTAGGCTTGCTCGTGTTTGCATTGATTCACGAATAGCGCTTCCACGATGCGTGAGTTCCATCAGGAACAAGACAAGTTGCTCTCCCTTGTCTTCCAGTATGATGGCGATTCCTGTTGTTTTACTACCTGGATCGATCTTGCAGCGAACGGGCTGCAAGACGCTTTCTTTGCTCGTTCTATCAACAAGGCGAACGACAAATGGATACATAGAATGAATTCTGGCTCTTCTCCTATTTAATAAAAGCTTTGCCCGTTTTTCAGAGCAAGGCATCAAAGGTTTGCAATGTTTATCTATTACGAATACTACCATGATTCCTAAAAATTGCCCTTACGGGCCTTGTAACGGAGCCTTTTGGACTCGCTCCCCTCGACAATGTTGTATAGCGGCTCTTACTCTAATCCGTTTCGTGCTTACCCTATCGCTTGTCTGCAACTAGAGTTTCGAGAGGGCAGAACTGAGGAAGCATTCTGCCGTCGGTCTTTGGCCTCTATACAACGGAGCTATCTTAAAGATAGCTTAGTCTGGTCAACCGGGGCTTGTTAGTTTCCTTCCAAGCTTCTCCCTTTGGGGATGGGTAGTTGACTACTTATCATCCTTTTTTTTGATGAGAGTCTATCTATTGGTAATTTTTTGAACAAGGGAAAATGGATATTTCGTGTTACTTCGAACAACACATGCACAAGAATCCATAAAAGAAACACCCAAAAACAATACTATTAAGACATCCTTTATAGAGCAAACACTCAAACCTTTTCTGCTTTGAAGAACATCACAGATATCTGAATTTCCAGTCTTCCCTCTCGGGAATGGTCTTCTTCGTTCGGCCACTTATGCTTTGATTTGGCTTTGTCTTGCCAAGTCCAAAAGTTAAAAAGCTTGCCGCGCGCACTATATGTCAAAAGTGATGCTTCCAAGATTAACCAGTGATAGGTAATATTCTTAATTATATTTGGAACTAGAAAGCAATAACTCTTGAGGAATAACAAGATGATAATGACTGCAAGAAAATGGATGCTCGTGTCGGGGCTATCGTGGCTTGCGATAGGCGCTTATTTGATGATTAAGGGACTTAAGTGGGTGACATTGGCAATGATGCAGCCGGAGACGCCGGCATTGATGGGCTACCTTAAGAAGATAACTGGTTCTCTACAACAAGGAGCTCTTGTCTTAATCTGTATTTCATTACTTATGGGATTTATTAAGGGGCGGATGGTTCTATCTAAGACGGTAAGCCGAATTGTAAGTCGTCTCAAATCTTTAGAGTCCATTTCATTTTCTAATGCCTACGATCGAAAATATTACATTATTTTGGCATCCATGATGGGGTTGGGGCTTCTATTTAGATTTTTACCGATTGCTTATGATATTAGAGGTTTCATCGATGTTACCATCGGTTCGGCTTTAATGAACGGCGCTATGCTTTATTTTAGAGCAATGATTAAGGAAAGCGCTGTCTCATGAATTTGGCTTACATGCACTTTGATCCTTCTCCTTACATTTTCCCATGGAACATTCCTATATTAGGAAGGCCGGTTCTTTGGTATGGCGTCTTTTTTGCGCTCGGTTTTTTCTTGGCTTATGGAGCTTTTGTAAAGCTTTTAAAGCTCGATCAAAAAAAGGAAGTCAGAGACCATGCCCGTAAAATTGCAGACCAAGTCAGTAC
>JAGOLG010000055.1 GCA_017994195.1 Rhabdochlamydiaceae bacterium | reverse complement strand
CCATACAGCAACCCACCTTCTTCACTGGGCGCTTGTACAAGTTTTAGGCGGACACTTGCGTCAAGCTGGATCGCTAGTCGGCCCTGACAGGTTCAGGTTCGACTTCAGCCATCATAAAGCTCTCTCTAAAGAAGAAATCCTTAAAGTCGAAGATCTCGTCAATGATCATATCCGTCTTGATACAGCGGTGGGCGCTTATGAGATTTCGTATGAAGAAGCGCAGAAAAAACCGGAGATCAAACAGTTTTTTGGTGATAAATACGGAAAAACCGTACGCGTAATTGACATCGAAGCTTCTAAAGAGCTCTGTGGAGGAACTCATACTCCATCGACCGGTACAATCGGTTATTTTAGGATTGTGAAAGAAGGAAGCATTGCAGCAGGAGTAAGACGCATTGAGGCAGTCACAGGAGATAGCGCAGAAAAGTTTGCAAGGGAAGAGGTTAAAACTTTAGAAACTCAAATCGCTACGCAAGCCGCTGAGATGAAAACAGTACAGCAACAACTGAAAGCTGCTCGGAGAGTCGTTCTGAAAGAAATGGCACTAGCGCTTGTTAAAACAGCTTCGCATGAAGCTCCAGCTCCTTTTTTGAGCGCAATCGTCACGGTTGAATCAGATGAGCTGACTCCTCTTTCTGAAGATATTGCAAATCACCTGAAGTCCGGCGTGATCGTTCTTGCTCTTAAAATGGCAGATCGATGCCAAGTGGTTTTACGGCTTACTCCCGATCTTGTGAAAAAGGGATGGAATGCAGCGGCGCTACTCAAAGAGGTAGCTCCCATTATGGGAGGCTCGGGCGGAGGAAAGCCTGAAATGGCTCAAGCCGGAGGAAAATCCCCTGAACATCTTGAAACTTTATTTGTAAAACTCCATCAGATCATCCGTGGACTTAAGTAGCCCCTCTCTTGATTTTTTCCGTGAGCATCTCACTGAGACCCCTTCACTTTTAGTAGAGGGGTTAACTAACGCGCCCAAAGCGCTGCTTCTAAAACTTCTTCAAGAAAAGTCCAAGAAAAACATCATAGTTTTAACCGCTGAAATAAGATCGAGCAAAGTTGTTGATAACGCTCCCTTCTTTGATTTGAAAAACGTCTTTGAATTTTCTGCTTGGGAAACGCTTCCGGGAGAAGAGATTCCACCGAGCCCTGACATCGTCGGCAAACGTCTTGAAACCCTCCATCATTTGCTTTCTTCTAAAACGCCGTCTGTTATTATTTGCCCTCTACAAGCAGCGCTGCAAAAAGTTCCATCGCCTGCTTTTTTTAAACCGCTATGTAAAACCTGGAAGGTAGGTGATGACGTACCTTTTAGCGATCTTCCTAAAATTTTAGGAGAGCTAGGCTACCGCAGATCATCTGTGGTTGCAGATAAGGGGGAATTTGCTGTCCGCGGCGGAATTATTGACATTTTTCCTGTGAGCGCGACGGAGCCCTGCCGCATTGAATTCTTCGGCGATAGCATCGATAACATCCGCTCTTTTGATCCCATCGGACAAAAGTCGATTGCAAAAATTCAAAGCTTTTTTCTCTCGCCCGCCCATGAAAATACCCAAGAAGGAGAGAGTCTACTCGCGTATCTCAAAGATTGCATTGTTGTCTTTGATCATCTTTTGGAGATTGAAGACCGGTGGGTTTCTCTTCAAAAACTTCCCGGCATGCAAAGTAAGATGATGATGACTTTCCCCGCTCTTCTTAGTGAAATGAAAAAACATCAGCTGCTTTTTTGGAGCGATAAACCGATTGAAGATCTTTCTGAAGTGCGTCTGGGTAAAAAAACAGGCAGAGCTTTCTACACAGGTAAAAACCCGCTCCAGCCGCTGAACTTTGAATGTTTTGGGAAATCGTTTGAGACAGCAAGATGGCATAATCCCTTTACACCCGTTGACCCTGAAAAACCAGGACAAGAGATGCGTTTTGTGTGTGAGCATGAAGGAGAAGAAGAGCTCATCCGCAAAACATTTCCTCACGCTAAAAAATTCATCAAAGGATATCTCTCAGAAGGGTTTGGGCTGACTGATTCGTCTGTGACAATTGTTCCTATTACGGAGCTGACCCACAGGCAAAAAGTGCGGCGTGAAAAATGGAGAAGCACCTACCATACGCCGCCGTCTGATTTCCATGAACTCATCCCCGGTGATCTCGTCGTTCATTTCAATCATGGAATTGGAAAATACCAAGGGATGGAAAAACGGCCTAACCATCAAGGCGTGGAAACTGAGTATCTACTGCTTGAATACGCTGAAAAAAGCAAACTCTATGTCCCCGTTTCTCAAGCGTACTTAGTCTCGCGCTATATTGGTGCAAAAGAAGAAAGTCCCACCCTGCATACACTTGGAACAAAAAATTGGCAACGCGCCAAAGCATCTGCCCAAAAAGCAATTGTTGGATATGCGCAAGATCTTCTTCGCATGAATGCAGAAAGGCAGGTGCACGGCGGATTTATTTATCCTGCAGACAGCATAGAGCTTTTGCAATTTGAAGAAGAGTTTCCCTATCCTGAAACCGAAGATCAGCTCCGCGCAATTTTTGATATCAAACAAGATATGCGTTCTGAAAAAGCAATGGACCGCCTTCTCTGTGGAGACGTCGGCTATGGAAAAACTGAAGTTGCCATGCGCGCCGCTTTTAAAGCCGTGGCTGATGGAAAAAAACAAGTTGCGGTGCTTGTTCCAACAACCATACTTGCCCTGCAGCACTATCAAACATTTACCGAGAGAATGCAAAACCATCCTCTCGTTATCAAAGCAATCTCAAGGTTCCATTCAGGGAAAGAAGTTAAAAAGGTTTTAGAAGATCTGCGGGATGGAAAAGTCGATATTCTCATCGGAACCCACCGGCTTCTTTCCAAAGACATTGTGTTTAAAGACCTCGGGCTCATTATCATTGACGAAGAGCAGCGGTTTGGCGTCCGCTCTAAAGAGCATCTCAAAGCTCTTAAAACTGGTGTGGATTGCCTGACTCTCACTGCAACGCCGATTCCTCGCACGCTGTATCTATCGCTCTTGGGCGCGCGTGATATTTCTTTGATCAACACCCCGCCGCAAGATCGGCTTCCGATAAAAACGATCTTAACAGAGCGCGACCCTAATGTGATCGCAAATGCCATGCTCAGAGAACTCTCTAGAGATGGTCAGGTCTATTTTATTCACAACCGCGTCGAATCCATTTTTCAAGTCTCCGATGAACTCAAAAAACTCCTTCCTCAAGCTAAAATTGTGACAGGCCATGGCCAAATGTCGGGCGATGAGTTGGATTCGGTTTTCTATGCCTTTAAAAAAGGCGAAGCCGATGTGCTTGTTGCCACAACCATTGTTGAAAATGGGATTGATATTTCAAACGCAAATACAATACTGATTGACCGCGCCGACCAATTCGGCCTCTCTGACCTCTACCAGCTCAGAGGCCGTGTCGGACGGTGGAACCTCCCGGCTTATGCTTACTTTCTAGTTCCCAGGCTCAAAGAGCTCCCTGAAATCGCTCGCAAAAGGCTTTATGCCTTATTAGAATCGCAAGGCTATGGAGGAGGCATGAAGATTGCCATGCGCGACTTAGAAATCCGGGGCGCCGGCGATATTTTAGGCGTACAGCAATCGGGCCAAGTTTCGACCATTGGGTTTCATCTCTATTGTAAACTTTTAAAACGGGCAACTGAAGCTCTCAAGAAAAAACAGGAACCCTCCTTTTTTGATACAAAAATGGAATTCCCCTATGATGCACGTCTTCCTGAAGACTACATTCCTGAAACATCTCTCCGCCTTGAAATGTACCACCGCCTGGGCGATACCATGACTCCCGAAGAAGTCGATGCCCTCTACCACGAACTCAAGGACCGGTTTGGGGAGCCTCCGATTCCCGTCCTATGGCTCTACCATATGACTCGGCTTCGCACCTCAGCCGCCCTCAAACGGTACTCTCTTCTTAAATTCAACTCCCACACTCTAGAAACCGAGCAGCAAACTCCCCGCGGACCTCTCAAAAAAATCCATACCCTTAAACCTTCCAAATCGCCTTCTGATTTGGAGAAGACAGTTCTTTTGCTATTGTAAATTGAGGCTTTTTTCGTCATAATATACCTTTTTAACTAGGAACTATCATGGCACAAGTCAGCACAAACGAATTTAAAGCCGGAATAAAAGTTGAAATCGATGGTGAGCCTTACACCATGGTCAGTAATGAATTTGTAAAACCTGGTAAAGGACAGCCTTTTAACCGCGTGAAACTCAAACATCTCATGACAGGCCGTGTTGTCGAGCGAACCTTCAAGTCTGGCGAGCGGCTTGAAGTGGCAGACGTTGAAGAAAATAAAATGCGTCTTCTATATACCGATCAAGACAGTGCCACATTCATGGACGACAATACCTTTGATCAAATTCAAGTGCCTCTTTCTTTGATCGGCGATAATAAACAATGGCTCATGGAAGAGACTGCTTATTCAATTATTTTCTACAAGGGAAGAGCCATCGATGTAATTCCTCCTACATTCATGGAGATGACAATCACAGAAACAGCACCCGGTCTTCGCGGAGATACATCCGGACGGGTTTTGAAAGCAGCTATGACAGATAGCGGAGCAAAAATTCAAGTTCCTATCTTTGTGGAAGAAGGCGACAAGGTAAAAGTTGACACCCGCACCGGTGAATACGTTTCTCGCGTTTAAAACTCTGAAAGCACGCGCAGAAATGCTCTCGCGTGTGCGAACTTTTTTTTCGAAAAGAGACGTCCTCGAAGTCGATACCCCCCTGCTCAGTCCTACCGCTCCTGTTGCCACTCACATTGATGTGATGACGATTCATTTTGCAAACGGAGAACGCGGCTATCTTCACACTTCTCCTGAATATGCAATGAAACGTCTTCTTGCAGAACATCCCATCGACATCTACCAGCTCTCCCACGTGTTCCGAGAAGGTGAAATCTCAGATAGGCACAACCCCGAATTTACGATGATCGAGTGGTATCGGATGGGTTTTTCGCTTCAAAAACTCATCGACGAAACAGTCGCCCTCGTCGAACTGTTTTTAGGCCCCCAAAAACCGATTTTCTTTACCTATCGCGATCTTTTTTTGAAAAATTGCGGGTTTGATCCATTCCAAATCACTGCCAAAGAACTCCACCCCACCTGGAGTCTCGATACATCTTTAGATTATCACATGAGTTTTAAAATACAGCCTCAGATGGAAGGACTGATTGTCGTGAAAAATTTTCCTCCAACGCAGGCTGCTTTAGCAAAGCTTTGCCAAGAAGGGCCTAACCTCGTTGCAGAAAGATATGAAATCTACTATAACGGCTTAGAGCTTGCCAATGGATTTCATGAACTGACAGACCCCGTTGAACAAAGACGCCGTTTTGAAAATGATATCCAAGAGCGTGCAGCGCTTGGCAAACCCTCTCTTCCCGTTGATGAGGCTTTTCTTGCTGCTTTAGAAAAAGGCCTCCCCGACTCTTCCGGCGTTGCCGTTGGATTCGATAGACTTTTCATGCTCCAGCAAAAAGCCTCTTCTCTCAAAGAAGTTGTCCCCTTTACTTGGCAATAGTTCTCTTTTCTTTGATACATTTCATAAAAATGTTACACAGAAGGAAAAGGTAGGATTATGGTTAAATTTGGTTCTCTTCTTGCGGTGAGTTTACTATTAGCTAGCACGGTTGAAGCCGTTGATTCAATTTGGACGCCTGGGACTACGACTAATTGGAACTTATCAACAAATTGGACTCCCAACCACATTCCAAATGCAGCCTCCGATACGGCCACCTTTAATCAATCCACACCTTCAACAACAATCTCTTTAGCGAGCAACTCGACCATCAATTCTCTTACATTCAATACAACAACTCCCTACACCATTTCCGATGCTACAGAGACTCTCAGTTTTAGCGGATCAGCGCCCTCCATTAATGTCCTTTCTGGCAACCATACTTTGAATATTGGAATGCACCTTCTGTTTGATACTGCTTTAGATGTAAATCCCGGCTCTAGCATTACGTTTGGAGCCAATACTCAATTTCCAACTTCACAGAGTTTAATTATCTCAGGAGATGGGAATATCTTTTTCCAACCCTCCACTTCCCCTTATTTGCTCACAAACCTCATCTTTAATGGTGGCAATACAACAAATACGAATACAAACACACAACCAACCGCCTTTAGCCAGATCATCATTAATAGCGGAAAGGTGGAAAATACCTTAGCAGGTTTCTTTGGGAATAATGCTGCGCTCTTCATCATGAATGGTGGAGAGGTAATAAACAGAGGAACGTTGGGTTCTTTTGTTTCGGCCGAAGCGATCATCAACGGCGGCGTACTCTATAATTTAGATGGAGGCCTTGCCTTCCCTGATGCTGCCCTTGTCACGATCAATGGCGGCACCATCTTTATGAGCAATTCTTCGGCTGCTTTAGCCTCTTCTGGCGGTGGCACAAAATTGGTCATGAATGGCGGAACAATTTTTAGCTCCAATAACACTTTAATTGCTCAAGACTCCATCTTTGAGATGAACGGAGGTGTCATCTACATTGATCAAGGTATCATGGCAGGCTTGGGTCCTGAAGCGACGATTAATGGCGGCACCATTTACAGCAATAATGGAACTTTTGCCTTTTTAAGCTCTCCTTTAACTATCAATGGCGGGGCCTTTTATAATCAAAGCGCATCATTTCTTTTTCCTCTCACCACTTCGATCAACGGGGGGCTCCTTGTTAACTCCGCCACATTTAGCACAAATTCCATCACTTTAAATGGAGGAACTTTAGATAATGCCGGCACGATCTCTGTTACCAATGCATTCATTCAAGGAGGCAGCGGCACTTATATTACTGAAGTTGGAAGCACCACATCCTTTGGTTCATTATCTGCCAATACACTCTCTTTAAATGGAACTTTCGGAGCCGGAGCGCTCCCTGGTTTTAATGTAGAGCCAGGCCAGGCCTTTGTGATTATTACAGCGCCTGGAGGATATACAGGAAGATTCTCTGAAGCTGTCAGCATCAACCTTCCAGACCTGCTTCCAGTTTTAACCTACGGAGCCACTGAAATCAGCCTTTCATTTAGCCCGACTCTTTTCTCCTATCCCAATATTGGGGAGGCTCTTTTTGCCTCAGTAAACCATGTCAACATAGGTCTTTCCAGAAGAATGGACAGACTCCATGGATTCATGAACCGGCCAAGCACCAACCCTGCAATCAGCTACCTTGCAGAGCCAAGTGAGCTTCTTGCATCCGCTGCACCTGATATCCTTGCATGGGGCAACCGCTTTAACCCAGAAGTGGAACAAAAGCGCGAAGAAGTCAAACAAGCCGTGACATCACCTGAACAAATCCGAAAGTTAAATGTCTATGCAGGACCGCTGGGGTCATTGGGAACTGTGAGCTCTAAAGGAGAGCAAGTCGGCTATAGTTACACGTCTGTCGGAGGATTGATCGGCGTTGACTATGCCTTCAATAAAGTAGGCCTTGGAGTTTTAGTGGATTATGAATTCATCGATGCAGACCTCAGACGGCATTGGGGAGATTTTGATGTCAATCAAATCCATGGAAGCATCTATGCCACCTATGCACCCTTCCAAGAGTTTGCGATCAACTCCATTATTGGCGGCAGCTACGATTGGTATCATATCGATCGAAAAACAGGTTTATTACAAAACCGTGTCAAAGCCAAAGGATCTCCGAACGGTGCTGAGTTCGATGCACTTTTAGGTGCTGAATATACACGGACAATGAGAAATACGCAGGTCATGCCTTATGTCAATGCGCAATATATCTTTGCTCATATCGACTCGTATCATGAACATGGTGCCGGTCTCTTTAACTTGGATGTCTCAAGCCAGAAAGCTAAATCCCTCCGCTCGATGCTTGGGATGAGAGTCAATCACAACTGGAAACAAACAAATTTTTCTTTCAAACCCGAGCTGAACGTTGCTTGGCAAAGGGAGTTTCTTGATAAGAACCATTCGATAACCGTTTCTCCTCTCCAAATCGTTGGACCTTCCAACTCTGTCACCTTAGTCAAGTCAGGACGCAATACAGGCCTTGTCGGATTAAATCTTCTATTCACCTTCTTTGATCGGTATGGCTTTGAAGTCAATTATGACTATGAGTGGAATAAAAGATTCCAAGACCACTTCTTCTTTGCTGGGTTTAATATTCGTTTTTAGAGACCTACACCCATTTCTGGACAATCGGATACCTACGGCCGACACGGAACGACTTCTTACTCACACGCAGGCTGGGAGCTGCCTGGCGCCGCTTATACTCATTTTTATGAATGCGCTCTACGAGATCATAAACAACCTTTTTTGGAAGATGATGAAGCTCGATGATTTCATTTGGCGTCAGCAGATCTTCTACATACGATTGAAGGACAGCATCGATCATCGAATAGTCCGGAAGCGTGTCAGTATCCCGCTGATTGGGCCTGAGCTCTGCCGATGGAGGCTTATCGATGATAGACTGCGGTATGATCTCTTTTTTCCGGTTCAGCCATCTGGACAGCATATAAACCTGGGTTTTTGTAACATCTGAAATTACTGCCAGCCCTCCTGCCATGTCGCCATAAAGGGTGCAATATCCCGTCGCAAGCTCGCTTTTATTTCCTGTACTGAGCACAAGCGCCCCCAATTTATTCGAAAGAGCCATGAGAGTTAAGCCCCGAAGACGGGACTGGATATTTTCCTCCGTCACATCTTCTGCTCTTCCACCAAAATGAGGTTCAAGATCTTTTAAGCACTCATCAAACATCGGTTGAATAGAAATAAGATCCCACTCAACACCTAGCGTTTTTGCCAGCTTTTTTGCATCCGTTGTGCTAGAAGGAGCGTTATACTTAGAAGGAAGGCCGACGCAGAGTACATTTTCTTTTCCAAGAGCGTCCACAGCGATGCAGGCGACCAGCGCTGAATCGATTCCCCCGGACAGCCCCACGATTCCCTTGGTAAAACCTTGTTTATGAAAATAGTCGCGCGTTCCTAAAACGAGTGCCCGGTAAAGATCACCCACTGCATCATACTCAAAAGGACAGGAACATGCCGGCGCCTCCAAATCCACAACCATCCAATCCTCTTCAAAACCTTTAGCCAGCTGCCTGAGTTTGCCATCCACCCCTACTGCAACACTATATCCGTCAAAGATCAGCTGGTCGTTCCCGCCAACTTGAGCACAAAGAATCACCGGCTTTTGAAGCGTTTCTGAAACGATCTCACACACTTTGACGCGGGTATCAGGCTTTTGAAAATGGTAGGGCGATGCAGATAGATTTAAAAGAAGATCGATGTTTTGTTTTGCAAGTTCTGCAACCGGGTCGATGTTATACTTTGTAAAACCAACTTTATCCGCATGCTCCCAAATATCTTCACAGATGAGCACACCGATTTTTTTGCCCTTCCACTCCCATGTGTTGATTTCATTTGCAGGTTCAAAATACCTTCTCTCGTCAAAAACATCATAGGTCGGAAGAAGCGACTTATCTTGGAAACCGACGATCTTGCCATCTTGCAAAATAGCCGCGCTATTAAGGACCGATTTTTCTCCTTTAGCCAAGTTGCGCCGCACCAGCCCTACAACGACCATTAACCCAAGAGTATGAGGAACAATTTCAGCTAAAGCCTCCTCGCATTCCAGCACAAAATTTTTATGGAGTAAAAAATCCTCCGGCGGATAGCCGCATAACGCAAGCTCGGAGAAAAGAACAATATCGACTTTTTCTTTTTTACCCCTCTCTATCGACTCTAAAATCTTCTTCAGATTGCCTTTATAATCGCCAATTGTCATATCAAGCTGGCAAACAAGCACTTTCATTTTACACCACCTCTTGGAGCCACCCACCGCCTGTCTTTCACATCGCCCTCAGGAGTCCGCGCTTCAATAACAGCTTCTTTTTTTGTCAGATGGATAAACCAGCATGCATTGATAGGCTCTGCCATTGCAAGATACCACAGCTCTTGGGGCGTATGGACACACCGAGGAGGTACTCCCCATGACCCATCTCCATAATAGACGACCCCGCTGGGATCGATTTGACCCGCTTTTATCGGATGGGTCCGTTTCAGCGCATGGCTATGATGCTCAAAGGCTCCCGATATCTGAGCCTCTTCAAATAATGGAACCCATGTTTTTCTCAAAAGTTCAGGAACCCCGCCTCTATATTTATAAACTGATGGATAAGCTCCCACATGATAAATCGCAAAAAGATACCGAGATGCATCCTCAGTGAGGACTGATTCAAGCCACTCGGCTTGCTCCCCCTCGATAGGTGAGGAATGCCCCGTATCCAAAAGCACCAGATTTAAATAACTGCCGATTTTCAAACTGCGGTAGGCTTTTCCCTCTTCAGGAAAAGGGAATATCGAATAAAACAGTTCCGGAGACTTACGTTTTGCCCCTATTCGATGGACATCATGGTTGCCAACCACGGGCACCATTGGAATCATCCGGCTATCCTTGCCCATCATTGATTTTTGCATCACCCGGAAAAACTCCTGCCACCTTGTCATCTCCGACTTGCGCCCTCGAGTCATACTCTTAGCCCCTGCTGTATATGCCAAATCTCCCCCCATCACCACAAAATCGGGATCGTCATAGCTGATCGCATGGTTCATTCGATTGAGTATCTCCGCGCCCCAGTAATAGAAGATATCCCCGCCCACTACAAACCGCACCTCCCGCGTCAGCTTCTGGGGCAATGTTCTGAACTTGAACTCCCTCTTACATCCTTCAAGCTTAAAGACATACGTCGAATCTTGCTTAAGCCCCTCTATTTGAGAGACATAGACTGTTACCTTTGTATCAGGCACAGGACGGATAGAGGCCTCTACTGCCATCCATTTATCATTCCCTGCCAGATGATATAGCACCCGGCTGGACTCCCCGCCCTGCCAAACCACTGTCATTGTAGTTGTTGGATCGTCCACCCATGTCAGATAAAGGGCATCAGGCCCCTCCGCCCCCAGGCAAACCCATCCTAAAATAAATACTATACGAAGAAGAACGAACCTAACCAACTAACCCTCAGTAGTTTATATATTACCTCAGCCTGATTATCGCAATTAAGTCATTCTTTATCAACAAATTTTTTTATAATTACATATATTAAATACTTTATTTACATTTATTAACTTTTGTAATAAAATTGTTATTAAATAATTTAATAGGTTAATAATGACAAGCAAAATTAATTCATGTAGTTACGATCCCAATGGTGGAAAGAACTTTAATCCGATCAATCCAGTCAAGCCTTTACGAACAGACGGGGCCTTGGATATCCGTGATCTCGTCCAAGAGATTGTAACCAAAGACTTTGGCTATACCGGAACTAGCAAGTACACACTCAGGCTTAAAAATCACAAAATGGTGTTAGAGCTTTGGGATAACGCTTCAGGCACAGAGAAGCATAAGTTCGCAAAAATTAAACTCGAAAACGATCAATGGAAGCGAGGCGCTACCGTTTTAAATGATCAAAAACAGACCACAAACCGACTTCATCATACGCTCGATAGAATTCGAAGCGCGTATAACCAGGGGAAACCTGTAGAACGGTCGCATGCCGATGGCAGCGCTAAGCTAGAGGCAACAGAAAGCACAAATAGAGGCCCTGTCATTAATAATTACATCAGCTGCGGCCACCCAGTTTGCAATCACTCCATTGAAGGGCTCCAAGGAACGTTACAACAGCAGTTAGATGAACTTAATCGACGCGTAAGTGATCTTGAAA
>JAGOLG010000119.1 GCA_017994195.1 Rhabdochlamydiaceae bacterium | reverse complement strand
AGTACATGGCTACGAACCATGAGGTCAGAGGTTCGAATCCTCTCCGGTGCGAATGCTTATTAAAACTTTTACTTCCGGTCCTGTAGACACCAACTGCTATGTGGTCGGATGTCCCGAGACCCATGAAGCCGCCATCATCGATGCGCCGAAGGGCGTCTTATCCAAAATTATTCATGAAACGCAACTCAAAATTAAAATAATTTTTATTACCCATTCTCATTGGGATCATTTTGCCGATGCTGCAGAGATTAAAGCGGCTTTACACGTCCCCCTTTATATCCATCCCTATGATGAAGAGAATTTAAAACGTCCCGGAGCAGATAAGCTTCCAATGTTCTTTCCCATCCAAGGAGTCCAGGCAGATGGGTTCTTAGAAGAGGGTGAGAAGTTTCGGATTGGCAACCTTGAGCTTCAAGTGATCGAGACCCCCGGTCACTCTCCAGGAGGGGTTTGTTTGTGGTTTCCAAAAGAGAAGGTCTTATTTTCCGGAGATACCTTATTCCAAGGCTCGATGGGGCGGATCGATTTTCCCACCTCGAGTCCAACTCAGATGTGGGCATCATTGAAAAAACTTGCTAAACTACCCCCTGAGACCAAAGTCTACCCAGGGCATGGCCCGGCAACCACCCTTGCAGCTGAAGGCTGGATTGCAAATGCTGAAACAATTTTCGGAGGATAAAATGAACGTACTGATTGGAAAGCAAGCTCCTGCATTTAAAGCACATGCTATAGAAGGCGGAAAAATTGTAACTGATTTTTCTCTTGAGAAATTTATTGGATCCTATGTTGTTTTCTTCTTTTATCCTCTTGATTTTACTTTTGTCTGCCCTACTGAGCTTCATGCGTTTCAAGCAGCGCTTAATCAATTTAGAGAAAAAAATGCAACTGTAGTCGGGTGTTCTGTCGACAGCGTTCATAGTCATCTAGCATGGCTCAGCACGCCGATTGAAAAAGGTGGAATCCAAGGGATTACCTACCCTATTGTCTCCGATCTTAAGAAGAACATCTCTCGTGAGTTTCAGGTGCTGAAAGAAGATGAGGGAATTGCCTATCGAGGTCTTTTCATCCTAGATCGAGAAGGAATCATCCGGCATCAATTGATCAATGACCTTCCTCTTGGAAGATCGGTCGATGAGGCTCTTCGAACGCTCGATGCGCTCATTTCCCATGAGACAAATGGAGAAGTCTGTCCTGCCAATTGGAAAGCAGGGGATAAGACATTCAAAGCTACGCGTCAAGACGTCGAGAATTACTTCACAGTCAGATAGTCGTAAAGATCTTTCTGAGAGACAATCAAAAGGCATTGATGAAGTAGGCACACAGATGTTGCTCCTTGAATGACATCTTCATCACCCACCCCAGGCAGGCAAATAGCAGTCAAGTGAGGATGAAGAGGAGTTTTTTTCAGCCATTTGAGACCCAGCATATAATCGCCGTAGCTAAACCCTTCTTCTGCAACCCGAAAATAGATGATCTTATGCTGGAAAAGTAGCGCCTGGATAGCGTAGTTAATTCCTTCACTTTCTACGGGGGGATTTCCCAATTGACATAGCAGTTCTTCCAATGAATTTAATGAGATAGGCTGGCACGCAGCACCTTTTTCTGCCGCTCCAAATAGAAAAATTGTTCCCTGCATACTCTCTTAAAAACAGATATAAAAATTATTTTAAAGTTTATTTTGAATATCTTAATCGTGTATGACCTATTTCTATAGGAGCTTATATGGCAAAGATTTTGGGAATTCTTTTATGCGGTATGATTTTTCTTTCTGCAGTTGAGATACCGCTCGATGATCAATTAACATGCTTATCGCTAAAAAAAGGAATCGAGGTTTGGAGCAAAGGACAGATCGCATCATCTGCACAAGTCGCCTGCCGCTTTATTGGACAAGATCCTATCCAAGGCAAACCGCAAATCTTTGATCTTGATTGCTCCGCAGATACTTTTGAAGAAGAGCTTCCGGATTTTTTAGACTATTGCGAAGAAGAAATTGAGAAGAAGGGCGGAGCTTCTCTGGGGGTTGTGGCTATCGGCGCTATTGATTCTCAAGGACTCCATTCCTACCTTGCCGATCGGTATGATCAAAGCGAAATCAGAAATAGAATCAGCGAAGAGGCTGTCCAGCTTATTTCTAACGCAGACGTAAGCGAATTTGACGTTCTTTTAAGCTATCCTACAACCTTATTCAATGTAAGAACAGATGAGGATCTAAAAAAGCTATGGGTATTTTATCTCATCCAAGCCATGGCAGAAAACCGATTTAAGAAAGCCGCAGTAGAGGCTGAGGGAAAATGGATTGCTCCCACTGAATCAAAATACATGCTGCCAGCTTATACAACTGTAGGCCACGGCACCCAAAAAAATCTGAAAGAGGAAAATCTTTTAAAAAGCTTTCTAACAGCGATTCAAGTATTAAAAACAAAAGGTTTTACAGAGAGCGAACTTGCAGATTCTAAATCCCAGCTCGTCAAACATTTGAAGCGGTTTTATAGCCCAAACCCCAGTGAACAAACACTTGCTGATTATTATGCTTCACACCTTGCAGCCTCTCTTCCTTGTTCGGATTACACCTCCTTTATGACACTTTCTTTTCATATGATTCCTGAAATTTCTATGGGAGATATCGCAGAAATGCTGAAGAATTCCTTCAAAGATGATACCCGCCAAGTTGTGATCCGTTATCCGGAAGCTGCGCCGATTTCTGCAGCAATAGTTCAGACAACTCTTAGGGAATATGAGAGCGATAATCTTGAGTTTACTCCTGAAGAGACCTACAAGTTTATTTTAGACGAAGCAAGAGATGCTTTCTCGCAACTACTCATCACAGACGATGAGCAAAAAATGATTAGAGGCGTCATTCATACTGTTGCAGAATCGAATCCCATCAAACTCGGATTCATTCGGTCCGACCTCGAAAAGAAAAGACTCCAGCTTCTCCACATCCACCCTCTACGTTCGATTGCTACCATGTTTACAGATCCTTACACCAAACAATGCGTTGCTGAGATGATGGATAGTTTCTTTAAATGGAAAAGTTTTATCAGTGACTTTTCTAAGAGAATGAATCAAGAAAATGACCGCGGCAACCTCCAGATGTACATCCAAGGCTTTAGTCTGACAGTCAGAGCCAATCCTGACC
>JAGOLG010000054.1 GCA_017994195.1 Rhabdochlamydiaceae bacterium | reverse complement strand
TGATAAAGCTAGCCTTAATGAACGTGACTTTAAAAGTTTATCCTGAACATTGCAGGCACACCAGCAAATGTGAGAGGAAGATAGCTTTTTAATAGGTTGCCTAATCGACTTGAAAAAGAATGGCTCCCAAGACCTAGAAGGTCTTCCCAACCAATCGATTTCTCCTTTTTCAAATAGTTCAATAGCTTTTTTCGGAGTAGCTTTAATGATATGCATACGGTCTAGTTTGACAGCACGAGCATCCCAATATGTTTGGCTTTTTTTCAGTAAATAGGTCTCTCTGGAATTGACTGTTTCAAGATAGAAGGGACCATTGCATATATAGGCTTCTCCCGTTTGCAAAGGCCAGTTTGGATGTAGGCGATCAATATGATGATTTACAGGAAAATAGAGAGGATTACATACCAGCTCTAAAAAATAGCTACAAGGATGTTCAAGCTCAACAACGAGTGTGCTGTCATCTATAGGATAAATTCCCACTTCATCAACTGAGACTTTTCCCTCTTTTGCTTTTTTTGCATTTTTAATGTCATAAAATAAATAAGCAAAAACCGTCGAAAAGTGAGGTGATAACACTTTTTTCCAAGCATAGCAAAAATCATGGGAAGTGACCGGATCGCCGTTATTCCAAAAGGAACTTCTTAATGTAAACGTATATTTTGTTCCATTCTCAGAAATCGATACACTACGCGCTATCGCAAAACCAGGCTTTCCATCTTTCCCAATACGCATAAGTCCATCAAAGAGCATCTTGAGAACAATACCAGATATTTCATCTCCTCCAAGACGAGGATCTAGAGAAACAGGCAAATCCTGCATCTCTAACCTAAGCACTTGAGAACTCTGTTTTTCGGCTGCCCATTCTTCTAGAGTTTTATGTAAAATTTTAGAAAAATGGTTGTGATCGCCTGAAAACGTTTGATAGATATAACCCAAGACATATTCATTAGAATACTTCATCCCCAGCCGAACAGTTATTTCCTGAAAAAGACCTTCTTGGGTAAAAGCTTGGGTGATTTTTTCTTGGAATGAGCTGTCTTTGATTCTAACAATCACAAACAATGACGAATCGTGAATTTGTGTTTCCAGGATGTAATTGTTTTTATTTACAGGCTCTGCCTTTTGAGTCTTAAGAAAAAGCAGAAAAAGCAGGCTGAGATCGTCTAGAGAAAGAATCGCTTGCATTTCAGGTGGGTTGATCGAATGAAAAAAGTCTTCGAGGAGCTCAGGATTTTCTGTTGCAAAAAGTTGTTTAAACTTTGAAAACAGCTCTAACTGTTTAGAGAAAATCCCTCCATTATAATCTCGTATTTCACCAAAAGCTTTTTTCATGAGCGAGCAGACATGCTGACGAGCGCGATAAAGATTTAAAGAGGAATCAGATCTAAACAGAAACGGTTCTTTGGGTAGCTGCAAGCGAAAGATAGACGCTTCTTTTTTGTACTTGCCAATATAGGAGACGGCTGTATTTCGTTCGGGGATATATTCTACGGGTTCTTCTAATGCTTGGAAGTAAGAATGAAGGGGTTTTGATTGCTTGGCCAGTAAACGAACCATAATGACTCTAAAAATCAAATTTTTATCCGAAGATCCTTCGAAAGAAATCATAACTTGAGGTAGGTCTTTGAAAGTTTGTAATTCTTGGCTCAAGAGAAAGGTATTTCGCATAGACTCTTCTAAATCGCAAAGACCAAAAATAGAAGGTTTTAAAACTTCCACGCTTTTTGCAAGCTCATCACGCAAACTTTTTTTAAGAAGTCCTATTTCTGTGGAAGTAAAGGGCGTATTGTCTTTTTTTTCGACTTCTAAATAGAAGGATTGAAGGGAGCTTCCAGGTTTCTGAAAAGATAAAAAAGACTCCCGAATAAGTTGTACCCAAGGAATTAATCTTTGAGCTGCCATAACGATATGGTGGCTATCAAATCGTTCGTAGGGATTAGGCAGATTGATAACAATTGCAATCCCAATAACTGCTTTTTGACCAAAGGGGAAGTAGAGGTTATTTGGTGTCAAGCGCATTTCGAGATGGAGTTCATTGGGCAAAAAGGGAAGTTTATGCATCACCTTTTTCCGCATAAGATACAAGTAAGCAAGTAGACGTACTTGATGCCGTAATGAGCGATGATTTTTAAATTCTTTCTGAACAATCCCCAAAAAATGGTGATAATCTTGAAGGAAATCTTTCTCAAAATGTTCAGGCCATCGATTCAAAAGTTTCGCAATGGCTTCGTACAACTGGAATTCATCGTTAGATAAAGCTCCTTGCCTTAAGAAAAGCGAGGACGACAAATAAAGAGCTATTTCTTTTCGGATCTGGATAGCTGCATGGCGAATCTTATCCAAATCTGTTTTTCTTTCTGCTACGAGATGAAATTCAGCAATTAAAAAGCTTCTATCGGCAATTGTTTCTAACGTAAATGGGTTATAATCTAAAGAGGAGAGTTGGACCCCATCCGACAGCACTCGTGCTCGCACGAGATCCATCAAGAAAGTTTCGATTTTCTGAGAAGGCCTTGTACTCGTAATGATTGTAAGACATCCTGAAGTAGCTGTTTCCGTAAAGATGACATGTGGAAGATGTTCTAATGACCAAGCTAGAAAATCCTCTTCATCTTCAAAAGGGACTTGCAAAAGAGATGAGAGTTCTAAGATACGACCTTTCTGGGTAGCGGAATGAGGCTCTTCTTTAGATGGCTGTGTTAAATGTAAAAAACGAGTTTTTTCCATTTACGACCTTTTTAGTTAGATCAACTATGTAATGGGAAAATAATTAGAAGCAAGCAAATATTTCCGTTCCAAAATGCTACTTTCATATCTATGTATCAGGACTGCTTCATGAAAAATTCTAGATACAAAATATTTTTGTGCTTGGAATTCTAACCTCCATCTTAGGTCCATCCTTAAGATAGGGCTAAGTCAGTATGTTTGAGAAACACAGCTTAGATCGGGCGGAAGTCGCGGACTTGGAGCTGGTGCTGGTTTTGTTGAGAAAGGTATTGATGTGGGGAGAAAAGGCGAGGTGGAGGGAGAGATTCTTCTTGAGGAATTCGGGGCGCTGGATGGTAATACCGAAGCCGATGCCTTCGAGCATACGGCTGTTAGTGTACGTTTGTCTTTATCAAAGATTAGCCAGTGAAAAAGACCTATTTATAAAGATTTTTTAGTCAGCCTTCAAATATATACTATTTTTTTCTGTCAAACCAAAGTTAAAATGTCACCATACCAGGGGGGGTGAGGGGGACGGAGTCACCCTCATGTTTGTTTTTACATCTAAAGTCTTTAAGGACCAACTGAGGTGATTGGGGTAGGGGCCCCATTCTCCAATGGCGGGCGAAGGTGGTGCGGGAGGACAGCGTCCTCCGACTGGCTTTATCTCCATGGGTGTCTTTTCCCGGTTTTTCTTTTCTCTTGTTTGGGCCAGTATGCCTCTAGTTCTTTGCTGTCTAAGACTTTTGGCTTCCCATGAAATGCTTCTTCCCATTGTGTATATGGCAGCTCTTTCCCTTCGTATTCTATCAATATTGGTTTCCCGGGCCTTTCCAAGACATTGACGTGTGTTCTTCTAAACCTGTTTGGATTCGACGGTTGTATTTGATATGCGTTTCCTCCGTGTTGGAAGCTTAGATTCTTTGATAGTTTTCGAACTGATCGTCTGGCAAATATCCTTTCTAGCTCATCCTCTTTTCTCATCGCACGGTGGGCGTCTTCTGGGTCTCTGGGCTCTTTACCAAATTTTTCATTGTATTCTTCTATAAATCGAGGTAAAAATCGGTTGGCCTCTTCGATGTTATTGATTCTTTCTATTCTCATCTCTTTGATCAGCCGGTCTTGTAATACTCCGTTTGCCCTTTCTACTCGTCCTTTTGCCTGGGGACTGTGGGCACAGATAAGTTGTATGTCGAGCTCTCTTAGGACTCTGCCAAAATGGGTCTCTGCTTCTTTTGCACCACTGTTTTCTCTTGTGGTTCGAAAAATACTATGTTTATCCACGTATAATCCCAAGGGCCTTCCATATTTCTTTAAATGTTCTTCTAGTATCTCCTGGTAAGCCATTGTTGTTTCTGCAGACACAAATCTGCCGGCTGTGATCTGGCTTGTCGCATCATCTACAAAAATCACAATTGTACACTCTTCCCCTCGATCTTCAAACCAGGCATGTCTTGATCCATCTCCTTGCAAGAGCTCTCCAAATCGTGCTCTTCGTTCTCGTCTTTGATACACTCTTCGTTTTTTTTGGGTCTTGGCCTCCCATAAACCTTCTTTTATCATCCAGTTCCTCAGTGTCTCATCCGACAGATAATATTCGTGCCTTCGTTTTAGTTTTTCTTGTGCTAGTGTCGGTCCAAATCCAGCATATTCTTCTCTCTTTAGAATCTTAACTACATTTGCCCTTAGCTTGGGGTCTATTCGATTGGGGCTAATTTTCCCTTGATGTTTTGATATGAGCCCTATTACTCCTTCTGTCAAATAGCGCTTTCTTATACGTTTTATTTGTCTTACTGTTACTCCAAGCTCTTCACTCGCTTTACTGAGGGTTAGTATTTTTTTATCAACTTGTCTCATCACACTCAGTCGATTTGCCTCTTTTATGCTCATAATTTTACTCTCCAAAGTTACCCCCTGTCCTTAAGTCAGGGTGACATTTTAACTTTGGCGAATAGGTGACATTACAACTTTGGCCTTACAATAACATTTACTAACTTGACCATTGCAACGCAATACGCTAGTCTTTTTATCATGCATATGAGCATTCATCTTACAGGATCAAAGCCCCGAGTGGTCCACGAAGTCCAAGAACGGTTAGATAAATACTTTGATAAAAAACAAGCCTATGAAACGGCTCAGCAGAAAGTAGATGCATGCGCTGCAGAAAATGTTCCTCTTACTGATATCCCATCTCATGAGGCGCGGTATCAAGACCTTCTTTCGAGATATAGTCTAGCTGCTAATGAATTAAAATGCGCCGCTAATGATGTCAAAAAGAAAACAGATTCTGACCATATAGATGAATATTTTCATAAAAGACGTCATGGTACTATTAACAAAATATTCCATGCTGGGCCACGCGACAAATCTGATATAGATTCCTGCTACAAAGGCTTCTTAAAAGAACTCTACAAAGTCGCCTGCCAAACATCAAACACTGATTATAACACTCCCATCGAGCAAGCCCGAGCTGTAAGCCAAAAAAACGCACAGCACGCGCAAGTACAAATAGAACAAATCCGCAAGCAAGAGGCTGCCGATCAAGAATATTCCTCAATCGATATAACTTTCCCCGCCTGCCAAGATAAGCTCATCAGTGAGACTCCTTCTGAATACCTTCGCCAATCAGCACTTTACCAACATAAACTTCTCCAGAACAAAGATCTGGCTGCTGCCCTAGCTTTTGGAAAGTCTTGGATTAAAAATCCTCCGAAAGAAGCAACATGGAGCCATGTCGAAAACATGGTTCTGCTAGTGATTGAGGCTGCAAATCAAACTGGAGGTTGTGATTTAACAGATTGTGTATCAGATGTTGAAAAATGGATGGAGGAACATCCCTTACCCAATAATCCTGATACGGTTGTTTTAACTTCTGATCAATTAACCAATCCGGAGCATAACAGAACGTCGTTACTAGGGCTTCTTTATCTTAACAATAAAGCAATAGATTTAAGTCCTCGTGCGCTTACCATCTATCGAGATTGCAGTTCTCTCTTTCCTCAGGAGCCTATCTGGAAAGTCATGCAAGCTTATTACCATATGGCTAATATGCAATGGCTAGAGGCTGAGTTCTTGCTTGCAAATTTGCAGGCAGATAATCCTTCAGTTCAACAGGCTCAAAAATGCTTGGAGGATGGTCTTCATAATCGGCTCTATTCAGCAGGACTTGAATTGGGAGCTATCGCCCTTTCTCGACTCGTGCCTCTTTCTTATCAAAGAACATTCGTTTTCGATGTTGCTAATACAGCGCTAATAGTCAGCACACTTGATCCTTCTAATACATTGTCGACGATACGAAATCTACCGCAACTCTCACTTAATGTTTTTTCGATTAAAGAACTATTTAAAAATCCAACTGCAACATTGTCGATGATTCCGAATCTATCCAGGCCATTTCGGGACTCTTTTTCGGCTGAAGAGCTACTTAAAAACCCAAGTAGAGTGCTTATAGTTGAAGAAATGGTTGATTTTATTTTTCGCCATGCTTCTTTCTTAAAACCATTCCAAAGATTTGAGCAAATGGGAAGTTATGGATTACGTACATCTCATCGAGCTTGGCTAATATATTCTAATCACCAGTATCGTTCTCTCCCTTCTATTGTTAACTTAGTGAGTATGTCTCTCACGCTTGATCAAGCTCGCCGTGAATACCAGGAAAAACCAAGAGCACCTGTTGTTGGAGCTCTTTTATCGACAGCCCAGAGGGTTGCCTCTGACGTCAAGGATGTAATGACCATAAAATTCTACTCTGACCTGCTTCCTGTCCTACTTCATTGGATTTTGAGTAAAATTTCAGCCCCTAAGATCAGAAGACCCGCTATTTTAAATAGTGGAAACCATGGAATTTTTAAGGAAAAATGGCTTTTTACAGTTGTCAGTGTCGGATCTATAACAGCTTACCGTTTTTATTTTGACTATCCCTATTTATGGGCCGTAGGAGTCATGCAAAGTGCTCAGGGGTTTTGCAATAAAGGAAACTATGAAGAAGCCACCCGCATTTTGATAGAAGCTGAAAACAGCTACTGTTTAAACAGCGTAAAACCAGCCGTTCGAAGCTATGCCAAATATGTCACTGCATTGAAAGAATATTCACCCTTTGTCAAGGACATTGCTCAACAAAGTGAATTTCTAGAAAATCTGAACCAAATTCTTGATGACTTACGTTCCAGTCCTCATTACAGCGGCATTCGAAATAATCTTCTTTTAAAAAAAATAGAATTTGCCATCATGCATCGTCGCCAGAAGGAACTAAAGGATGTCTTCAATGAAAATCCATCGATGGAAATCATCTCTATTGGTATGAACTCTCTACTTACCAAGTCTTTTTTCTTTGCAAGGATAAACCTGGAAGAAGGGTGCAGTTATCTTAATGAAGTTGGTTCCTGGTTTCCTTCTCGATTTCGATCCAGGATACAGACCGTGGGAAGATCTCTTACAGCTCATTCAAAATCTCTAAAAGCGTTTTCCGGACATACTTTACTTGCACTAACACAAAAACCTCCTTCAAAAGCTGCGGTTATTCGGTGGGGTCATGCAATTAGAGATCTTCAAGACTGTTTCAGGACCGATGGGGAACAAAAAGAAGTTATTCAAGAACTTCAGTTCTACAAGCTTCTAATATCTTTTGCGCAACCAAGTAATGACCAGCAAACAGAGGTCATTTTTGCAGAATCCGATGCAGAACTCCATCTTCGTATTTCTCAAGATCTCACTTCAGGCGCAGAACAACTTATGTACAGTGAAGGAAATCGATTAGGAGCGATTCATCTACTTAATAGAGCCCAATATCCTTCTTTTAAAGAAAAAGGGTTAATCCAAGATTTTGCAGATTTCTTGTCGGTATCTTGCTTGCCAGCAAACGAACAAGCGCCCAGCGACATAGAACAGCTAACACGATCCATAGATAGCTGTATTGAAAGGTCGGAAAAAAGTCGTCTCATTCTTACTTTTTTTAGTACATTTAAAATTGTCATACTAATCGATGCATCCAGATACGATGAAGCCAAAAGTATACTAGTGCAGGAAGATATCAAATCTAGGATTCATACAGAGCTAGCAGCTTTCTTATTTACGAGATTGAATTCGTTAAAGAACAATGAAGACATTCAACAGCAGCTTCATATCATCATTGAAAAATTAGACTTTTGGCACTTTGCGACTCTTTTCAGAGCTTTACAAAACTATCTATTATGCGATCAAACACAACCTCTAAAAACTCATGTAGAAGCCTTAACATCACTCGCCAAGGAGCTTTCGCGAGTTGAACAGCTATCCGGTTTTGCAAGTAGTTATCAAATGCAAGTCGATTCTTTCCATTTTCAACTCTTACTAGGAGAAGATAGGTTTGAAGAAGCAAAAGATTTTTTATCCCAAATGCTGTCGAAAGAGAGTCGTTTAGATCTTTATAGAATACTCCTAACATTCTTTTTAGAAACGGGTGAAAGAATGCGTACAGTCCTACCTCCACAAACGGTCTGCGATCATCTGAATAAACTTAATCAGCAATTTGCTTCTCCCCATGCTCAACTGATTCAAAATTACATCGAGTTTCTTGTCCAAAATGAAAACGCAAAAGAAATTAGAGATTTTAGAACCCATCAAACTGTATGCCAAGCTCTTTCGAACATCTTTGTTGAGCTTGAAAGTTTGCGCTATCCAATACCTGAATCTTTAAAGTTAGAAAGAGCACAGATTGAGTTAAAGATAGCCTTTCTTGCCATGCAAGCGGGACGAAAAGAAACCGCTCGCAGCGCTCTTGAAACGATTGAGCGTTTGAAACTTTCATTTGGAATTTTTGATCAAGAAATTGATAGACTAAAAGCCCAATTAGGATAAGGAGTACAGCATGTCAACCCCAAGATCTACATTTCTGCCTCCTGATATTTCGAGATACAATTATACTTCTCCAAGCTCCTTTTCTCATGGTTCCCTTAACCTTCCTCCTCAAATCGGACCCTTGAACGGACAATTAGGGCCCGTTCCATCTCTTCCCCCTTCCTACCCAAGATCTTTCGACCCACCGAGAGGATTAACCACACCATCCTACAATCCAGCTTCCTTAAATCAAAGGGTAGAACCTTTTAACGTGCCTCAAAACATGCCCTCCTGGGCTCATTCTCAAGTGCCGCCCCCCATTTTTTTTTCTTCTCATATGCCATTGAGCAATCCCATGCCCTCTCTCCCTCAATCTCAACTCCCATCACCCGCATTACCAAACTACCCTTCTCCATCATCTGCATTCAACTCGTCTCTTCATGATATGGTTCCTAGGTCTTACTCTTTTCCAAGTACCTTTGTTCCACTCCCTCTTCAAGGCTTTCAGCCAAGACCAGTTGAGGATGCTTTGATGCCTATAACCTTTACTCCTTCTTATTCACTAGCTTCAAGACAAGTCATGAAAATTCCCTCCTTCCAACCTAATCGCATCCCTGTTCGGACACAGGATCTAACGTATTTTCTAAACAACCTAGACGCAACAATGAGAGAAATGCGTAACGTGTTTCCTTCTCCTGAATTTCTCATTCCTATGCGTGGCGGCTTAGGAGGTGTCCCTATTGTATTTAAGCTCAACAATTATACAACGCTTTGTGTTGACCCTTATGCCTTCAACAAAGTTTACCAAACAGCAACTCCTAAGGAGAAAGAGGTGATCAGAACTCAGCTTGCTCCAACTTCCCGTCCAGGCGTGGCCTCTGATTCATTGGAGTTGATTAAACCCCTTCTCAGTAATCTCGTTCACGAAGTCTATAATGTTTTTGGAGGTGGAGCTGTCAATGTGGCAGGTACTTTTGAATCTTTCGGGCGGCTCTTACCCGTTGGTTTTCTTGAGGTGCCCTCAAGAGAGTCTGTGGTTCTACAACAACGTCAAGAGGGTCATGCTAAAATCGATGCGTTTTTTAATACTAATTTTTCTTATAAATACGATCCCGACTACCAGCCATTCATTCGAACTGTCATGTTGGAGATGCCATTGCCCGGTCCTGCTCTCTTGGGGAGAGTTCGGCTCACACCTCTGGATAGCGCAAGGGTAAGAACTGTAGCCACTGGAGCTATGGATAGAGCCGTAGTCTTGCAAGAAGCAAGACCTCTTCCAAAGAATGTATCGATTTCTGTAAAAGACAGTGTTGCCTATAATCGTGCTGCTT
This sequence comes from Rhabdochlamydiaceae bacterium, assembly GCA_017994195.1. GTDB lineage: Bacteria > Chlamydiota > Chlamydiia > Chlamydiales > Rhabdochlamydiaceae > PALSA-1444. The sequence continues at coordinate 1,952 of JAGOLG010000054.1, read as the reverse complement.
TTGAAGAGTATAAAACTGTTTTAAGATCTCAGATGGAGAAACCCCATGTGGTTGATCCGGGGTTAACGAAAATAATAGACAGTATTTATAAGCCACATGCAAAAATCGGTAGTGGAAGTACTGCAGCTGCAATCAGGTTGGAAAAGATGACAGGGAATCCGTTATACGGTAAAATGCATTTCAAGAAAGGAAATGAATCAATAATCCGTCTTGAGAAGTGGCTGAAACAAAACCCTTCGGCAAGCGTTGGTGATCGCGCTGCAGCTGAAAATATTATTAAAGACCTTCAAAATTCATTGAAATAATTTATGGAAAAAATAACATTAGAAGAGTCTCTAATCTTGTTAAAAGAAAAATTTCCTGGTTTTATTCCTTATTGGGAAACTGAAAGTATAAACTGGGATGAACAGGGGATAATATCACAAATGGAGCCCTTTGCAAGGTATACCATTGACATAATTAAAACAAATAACCTTACTGAAATAAAAAAAATTTTTGCAGCTGTGGAATTTTTAATATGTAATGGGACTCAGACGGTTCAAGATGGAATGGCAACAGTTTACTTAGAATACCTAATGAGTAAAGACCCTGACGAAATTCAATTCACAACATTCGCTAAATATTTAGGTGAAAATAGCATTGGTTATTGCAGGGCCTGGGATAAATTTTGTGGAGTCAAGACAAAAGGTCTATATGAGGATGCTGAATAAGATAAATGTCGATATTCTCGTCCAGGCAGGAGCTTTGATCCATTAGTGGATCAAAGTCCCTTAAGAACTTTCATCAAGTTTTTTTAACTATCGATTTTTGAAACAGAAATTTTTTATTGTTTTAAACTGTTTTCTCAATTGGAAAAGCGGCTTTCAGATTGGCTAGACGAAGGTACACAGATATTAAGAAATAAAGCTGGAGACCCTATTTTGCTTTCTAGAGATGGCTCAAGGAAGTTGCGATTTGATTTTAATAGGCCCTATCCGCATGAAAGCCCTCATTTGCATCTTGAGCAATTGGCAGATGGAGAATGGAGACAAATTAGTCGAATTTATCCGAATGATGTCGTACACAAATAGGAGGAAGCATTTTGAGAATTTTAAATGATGAATCCAATGAAAAATTGGACAATGTTAGTATATTTCTTACCAGAGAAGAAGCAATACAATTTCGAGGTTATCTAAATCAATTGTTAGAAAATCCTAAGTTACACCACTCTCATTTATCAAGCTCTGATTATAAAAAAGAAATTACCATTTGTATATATGAAGAGGACAATATAACAAGCTTTAATGAACGTTCGAGGAAGCTTATTTTAAATGATGAATAATACAGCTCTAAGTTAAATCATATATTCTGCCACAGCGATCATACAAGAAATAGCAATAAGGAAAAAAGTATTCCATTAAACTAAAAAATTGAACGAAATGAAAAACGAAGATTGTAAAAAAATATTAGAGCTATTAACAAGAGATGCGATACTTGATAGAGAAAAAGCAGAATCAATAGTACATGCTTTTGTTGATATTGAGGATTCGTTGAATGAAGTCTATAACAAGATATTACCGGAATTAATTCAGACTGGAGAGTCCAGGCAAGAGCAAATATTAGAAAAATTATGGGAGATAAGAGAACAATTCCGTCATATAGATTATCATATACATGATGCAAATCTCACAAATCTATAAGTGTAAATTTTTCTAACCTAAAATTCTGATGTGCTCACTAGAGTTTTGTTTATAACTATTTAGGTCTCCATTAGTCTTGCAAGAAGCAAGGCCTGTTCCAAAGAATGTATCGATTTCTGTAAAAGACAGTGTTGCCTATAATCGTGCTGTTTTTGAAGAGTATAAAACTATTTTAAGATCTCAGATGGAGAAACCTCATGTGGTTGATACGAGGCTGAAAGCGTTAGTAGATGATCTTTATAGGCCCAATGCGAGAATAGGAAGCGGTAGTAC
>JAGOLG010000053.1 GCA_017994195.1 Rhabdochlamydiaceae bacterium | reverse complement strand
GCGTCAGGTAATGCGTGAGTGATTCGAGTGCGATGGAAGCTCCCATTTCCATTTCCCAACTTTCATTTTGAAAAGTTAAACGAAGAGGAGAGGTGATTTTTGAAGGTCCTGCTTGGAGATGCGAGAGCGTTAAAATGTGTTGATCCCATTCACCTTTAGCTTCGATCTCTTCTGAAGGAAGCTGAACTGAAAATACGGTGCGATTTTCACTATGTAAGATCTGTGGAAAATGGAATGCGATTTCTTCCGAACAACTGCCTTGTAGGTTTTTAATCTCTAAAACATCTTCTTTCCATGTCAAAGCACCACTTTCAAGATGGATAGGCGTTGAAAGTGTTTTAAGATGTAGCGTTGATGGTGAAAGATTCATTTGAGCAATCAGCTCTTTGTTGGAGAAAGAGTACTCGAGTTTCAGCTCTTCGGTTTTTCCTGGGATTTGCAAAAGTTCGGACTCGCTTTGCAGCATGAGATCCGTTCCTTGGCAGGAAATTTGAGCATTATTTGAGTCTGCTTGTCCTTTGAGCGCTAAGGCTCCTTCAGAAAAAAGAGATGAATAATTAGAGAGCTGGATTGAAGAAGATTCAAAAACTGTACTCCACTTAAATGTTTTCAAATCAAGAATGCCGTTTGCATTCACTTGATCGGAGAAAACTTTCCATATGCCATGCCAATCAATCTGATGATCTTGAAGCTGAAATACTGCTTTGAATTGAGCAGGTTCTTCTACCCGAATCCATTCTTGAGACCATTTCGAAAGCGGCGCGAGAGCTGAGATTTCTCCTTCGATCTTATCAAAAGAGCCTTTAATAGCAGCCTCGCATCGAAAAGAGCCAAATGCAAATTCATTGATCTTAACATCGATTGTTTGATCATCATGTTCGAAAGAAAACGGAATCTCTAAGCCGGACATTACGAGCTTCCCTTCTTTTCCAACGGTCTCACAGTTAAAGGACTCTTGGATTTCTCCAAAACCGAGTGTGCCTTTTAATGAAAGAATAGGGTCTTTTTCGGGCTGAAAAGAGAAATGAGCCTCAGCTTCATCTATAACGGCCGCATCGGTTGTAAAACGTCCTCCTTCAAAGGATCCTTCGATGAAGACTTGGTTCTCCCACTTTCCTTGAAGCTCAAGATGTTTGAGATCCAATTCGCCTTGAGAAGCGGCCATTTGAAGATCGTATCCTGTGAGCTGGCCTTGCAGCGATTTCAGGGTACCTTTGAGGTCTGCATCAATCCTGCCTCCCTGCAGCTGTAAAGAAGGCTTCCATGAAAAGAGATTCATCACTGAGTAAAGATTGAGGACGGGCGCTGATTCGCATTTGAGGTGATAAAAAAACTGACCTTCGGAGTAGGAGGCTTCACAGGTACAGTAGGCGCTCCCCTCTTCTTCAGACAAAATGAGAGTTCCTAGTGTATCCGATTCAGCAGAGCTGAGAAGATCGATCATCCCAACGCTCTCTTGATCGATGGAAAGGGTCCCTTTCTCAACATCGATCTTAAAAGAGATCCATTGATTAGGTGCTAAAAAAGCTAAATTAATGGGAGACTCTATTTGCGAAGAAAGTTCAAAATGCGGCTCTGTTAAATAAATTTCCAAAGAGAGATGCAAAGGATAAAACTTGAAGTCTGGCGTGAATCTGAGCTGAGGTATGCTTAATTGACTGCCAAGAGCTGCCTGTTCATAGATTAAACTTCCCTCTTCCCACGTTCTTTTTTGAAACTCAAATTTTTCATGTGAAACGCGTGATAAAAGACCTTCAAAGCAAATGGCAAGAAGGTAGTGGCGGGACAAGTAAAGCGATAGAAAAAGAAGAGCTGTAACTAAGACAACTCTAAGTGGGGAAGATAAGCGCGTCATAATCTTCCCGTGCCATTAAAGTCTGGAGCTCTTCCGGACGAGAGATTGAAATTTTATAAATCCAACCTTTATCTTCAGGATATTGATTGAGCAAATCAGGAGCTTCTTTCACCTTTTCATTCACTTCGACAATGGTTCCAGAAACGGGTGCATAAATATCGGCAGCGGCTTTAGTCGACTCTAAAATGACGACTTCCTGTCCTGAATGCACTTCTCTGCCTACTTCGGGAAGGGAAATATAAACGACTTCGCCGAGTTCTTTTTGCGCATGCGCAGTCACTCCGACAGTTCCTACATTTCCACTGACTTCAATCCACTCATGTGTGTCCGTAAACAGCTTCATATTAACCTACAGCTTGCCCAGAGAGATGGATTTGTGGCAATACTTACATAATTTGAGGAGACCGAAAAATTTTGCGGATAGCATTTAAAACCGTGAACCGTATAGGTGAGGCCCAATCTGTCAAAGGAGTGAGGATCGTATCCATGTAAAACCTCTGAAGGAAAATAGAGATCGAGAAAATAATCTCGAGATCCTGCATGGAATGCAATGTCAATTTTACTGGTGTCGCATAGAGGATGACTGTCTTCTGTGCGAAAACGGGTCAGCTCGAGAATGCGCACGCCTTGAACTTCTTGGGGCAGAATTAGAAAGTGATGGCAGAACCGCGTAGGAAAGCCGGTGTCTTTGAGATCTCGTGTATCGAAAAAGAGCTCAAAAGCGTCTCCTTCAGTGAATTTAGGGTACGAGGCTTCTTCGAATTTTTTGTGGGCATGCAGATGAACATAAAGGCCACTTTCGTTCCAAGCGACCCCAACATCTGCAAAAGAGCTTTCTCCGAGCAAATCAGATGCATCGGGAAGAAGATACCCTTTGCCGAGCAGCTTTGGCGATGCTTTTTTTCCTCGAGCGATGTCTACAGAGAGCCGAAAAAAATGAATCGGCGCAATGGGTGCTACATCATGATATGTCAAAGGGCGCCTACGTCATCTAAAAGTGTTTGTATTTTTTGGCGCATAACATCTCGGCCGATCAACTTTTGTCCTTCGCTCACCTGATCTTGAACTTTGAGATGGCTTGCATCTCTTTCAAGCAGATGGAAAAAGCAGGCATTCCCACCTCGAGGCGTTGCAATAGAAGACCAGCTTCCAATGGCCTGAGTAAACATTTCTCCTTTGGGAAGCTCTGTTGTGTCACTCCGTTTAATTTCTTGCCGTCTTTTGGAAAGCATCCATTGATCAATGAGCGAGTATCCGGTCGGATTCAAAAATGAAGAAGTTTCCATTTCGGCTTGAATGGAGGTTTTAGCATGCTGCATCACACCTTCAAATCGTTTTGCAGCATATTCATCATAGGTCAGCGGCTCTTTTGAAAGAGTTTTTAGCAGATCTGAATAGACATAAGCTCCGACATGGTCTTTCACTTCGTTAAATGGCTTCCATGATCCATCGGATCCTTTGTAAATGGCTGTTTCTTTTTTACGCGCGTTTTCTAAAGCCTCTTCTAACTTTTCATCGAGAAGAGCGCCTAGCCAATCGTGCTCTAGCGCTTCTTGAAGCGTCATGACTTCTTTTTTATCGGGTTTTTGGAGGATAGTAATTTGATAAAAAGTCTCTTCGCCGGGTGTTGTGAATGTAATGGTTTCTCCGATCTCTGCCTTTTCAAGCGCCTGTCTTAAGTGGACTGTCTCTTCAATATCTTCAAAGGGAGCGAAGGCTCCTTTAGATCTGATGAGTGCGGTCGTTTTTTTAGTTTCTTGTGAGGCAAGCGCTTCTTTTATCCACTCAGGATGTCTCTTCAACATTGATTGCCTTGCAAACCTGTCAATTTTTTTCCTGACATCGGCACTTAATGTGTCTAAAACGGCTTCACGGCCTTCTATTGTTTCGGTGCTTTGCTTATTAAGCACAGGAAACTGAGCTATTAATAGAGCCCAGCCTTCATCGCTCATCTCAAATTCCCACATCTGTCTTAAACTTAAACGCGAAGCGGCATCTTCGGAAGAGACTTTTGCAATTTCAAGTTCGTACTTGCTTGTTACAAGCTGCGGATGTCTTTTTTCTACTTCATCGACCGAATAAAATTGTTTTGGCAACTCTATTACCGATTGTTTGCCACCTGGAGAAACTGCTTCTAAATAATATTGCACTTTTAGCATCGATCTAAAATCTTTGAGGCGAAGCGTCTCAGGCAGCTGATAAACTTCTACATGGGCTTTAGCATCGGCAAAAGTTGAAAATTGTTCGTATGGAATGGGATCGAGTAAAACCCCTTGCTGCAAATCTTGAAAAAAGCGGTGCACAAGCATCACTTTTTTCCAGAGATGTACAGCTCTACTTTCATCTATGCCGGATGCGAGCAGCAGGTATTTCATGTACTCTGTTGCTTCTTGAGCTGTAACCTCTTTTCCCAAGGCTTTCATCCGCACTGTTTGGTAGCACATCATCATTAAGTCGGTCCGCGCTTCTTTTTGTGATACTTTATATCCTTTTTTCTCGGCTATTGCTGCCGTATTTAAGATAAATTTTCCTAAAATGTCAGAAAAGCGGGCGCCGAACCACTCTTCAAAAGTATGATACCCAAAAAGAGCAAGCGCTCTTGTGTCGCCGAGCTGATAATCAGGGGCGATCCAGGAATAATTCTTTTGTTCATAGAGCAAAATTGTGCGAAGAAGTTCGGGGGGAAACGCTTGCTGGTCCAGATAAAGTTTGGCATATGTTGAAAATGTTTTTGCGTTTACTGATCCTGCTTGCACCTCTTTTAAGTCATGCGCAAGCATAGGAGAAAATCGATTCCATACTTGAATCGCATTAATAAAAGGAGCTTGAGGATGAGAATAAAAGACTGCTGTTTTAGCTTTTTCTAACTTTTCTGAAAAATCGCCCTGAAGCTCTCCAAAATATTTTTCAGCAAGAAGTGAAAAAACTCCCGTATCAATTAGATCGGTTCTCAAAATATCGCTTGATCCCTGTGACAATAGCTGGGTGAGCGCTCTTAAATCTTTTTCGTAAATGGTAGACCCATCTATTGTTTTGCCGATTTTTTTATCTTCGATCTCGCGGGCACCAAAAGCAGAAGATGTTCCAAAAAATGCAAACGAAATAAGGGTAACGCCAGCGATCACAAGAAATAACTTTTTTTGGTGTTTGCGCAAAAACTGCATCATATGCCCTCTTAGTATGATTTGGCGTAAATTACGCGCTGTTTACTTTTCTTGCCTGTGATCACGCAAGCTCCCTCTTCAGGCTCGTCATCCAAAGGAATGCACCGTATGGTCACACCCAGGTCTTCCTTGATTTTTTTCTCCACCTCTTCATCGCCAGACCAGTGGGATAAAGCAAATCCTCCATGGATCTCGGGCTCATCCTTATTTTTCGGCGTAAAATAGGCATAAAATTCATCTTTAGAATCAATTTTCTTGGTATGGGCGTCTCTGTAATGGACAGCCTTAAGATAAAGTTTCTGCTGAATGTCATCTAAAATCTCTGTCAGTTTAGCCACAAGCTCCCCTCGCGATAACTTAACATTATCTTTTGGAGCAAGGTCGCGGCGGGCTACCGGCAGTAGGTCAGCAGCGATATCACGGGGGCCGACTTCAATGCGGAGAGGAACTCCTTTCTTAACCCATGACCACAATTTATCTCCACCGCGCATCTCTCTTTCATCGACGATCACCCGTAGAGGCTCTCCATGATAAATCAGATGTTTGAGCTCTTGAGCTAAGCGATGGGCATACTCTAACACTTCTTTTTTCGTCTCTTCTTTATGAATCACAGGGATAATCACGACATGGGAAGATGCAATACGCGGAGGGAGCACAAGTCCGTCGTCATCGCTATGAGTCATCACCAAAGCGCCTATGACGCGTGTTGTCATTCCCCACGAGGTTGTCCATGCATGCTCTACTGTTCCTTGAGGATCTTGGAACGTGATGTTAGAGCCCTTTGCAAAATTTTGTCCTAGAAAGTGAGAGGTTCCCATCTGAAGGGCTTTTCGATCTTGCATCATTCCTTCGATGGTATAGGTTGAAACAGCGCCCGGAAAACGCTCAGAAGGTGTTTTGATTCCTTTGATGACGGGGATTCCGATGACTTTTTTCACAAAATTTTCATACATATCGAGCATCTGAAGCGTCTTTTCCAAAGCCTCACCTTGCGATGCATGTGCAGTATGCCCTTCTTGCCATAAAAACTCGGTAGTTCTTAAAAAAAGGCGCGTCCTCATCTCCCATCGAACCACATTGGCCCATTGATTGATTAGGAGCGGAAGATCGCGATAAGACGTGATCCATTTAGAAAACATCTCTCCAATCATCATCTCAGATGTCGGACGAACAACCAGCGGCTCTTCAAGCTCGCCTGCAGGGATGAGGTTTCCCTTGCTATCTTTTTCTAATCTATGGTGCGTGACAACAGCGCATTCTTTTGCAAATCCTTCAACATGCTCTGCCTCTTTTTGCAAAAAGCTTAATGGGATAAAAAGAGGAAAGTAAGCATTTTGCACACCTGTCTCTTTAAAGCGGCCGTCTAGAATCCTCTGCATGTTTTCCCAAATCGAATAGCCCCACGGTTTGATAACCATGCAGCCTCGGACAGGAGAATGCTCTGCAAGATCGGCTGCTTTAAGAACCTCTTGGTACCATTCGGAATAATTTTCATCTCGCGTAGGTGTAATCGCTGATTTTGCTTTCTGATTCATATTTGCCGTTTAAAGATGTAAAAAGTGGTTTTTCAAAAGCTCTCTTAGTTGCTTGCGACCTTCTTCTAAAGAATCGTTTTCTCCTAAAAGAGGAAATGTTGTCTGTCTCATCGCCTCACGGACATCTTGTGAGGGAAGAATATCATCGAGAAGGTTTAAGTCAGGAAATTGGAGCGCAATCGTACCTTGATGGAGAAATCCTTGTTTCATTTTTCGTTGAGCGGCGCCGGCAATTTTCTTTTTTCCAACAACTAGATCATATTTGGTTGGCCGTGCCATGCAAAAAAAAGCTTGCGTGGGGTTTTTCATCATCGCATCATGCGGAGTTAAACTCATCAGCGTGCTTTTCCCTACAAAGTCTTGTACAACAGAGAAAACAACTTGATTGATGAACTCATAATTTTCTAGCGTATTTTGCGAATATAAAGACGACCCTGCCGGAATGAGAACTGAGAAAGCTAAATCCCAGACATGGAATACAACGCCGCCACCTGTCGGCCTTTTGGCCAGATCAAACCCGTGTTTTTCGACCCCTTCCAGATTTAAAAGTTTTTCTGGATGAGCAAAAAAACCATAGGTTAGGCTGGGTTTTATCCAATCATATAAGTGCAGAATTGGGGCAGCCGAAGGCGCGAGCGATCTTAAAAGCTCTGCATCAAATTCCATATTTGAAGCAGCGGAAGCTGCTTCCCTCTCAATTAAATTCCACGCCATTGTTTATGGAGCCTGAGTATACCGAATGCCTCCCTTTACACAAATACATAAAATTTTATTTTCAAAAAAAAGTATAAAATATATTCTACTAGACGTTTTCAATCGGAGAGGTCATTTTGGAATTAAGAAAATTTATAAGTATATCATTGTATGAAATCATTTGGGGCATCAACGATGCTCATGAAGACTTCGTAGATTCTGGCTGCGCTGTCGAATTCATGAAAAATAAGCCTGCAAAAACTTCAGCATCAAATGAAGATCAATATCATGACATTAATTTCAATGTTGCTGTCACCGTCGATGAAGAATCTGAGCCGCCTAAAAGTAAGTTAATCGTCATGGGACTCACGCAGTTAGGCACTGGTTCTTATGAACAGCTATTATTGCTGGTCAGTAGGATTGAGTTCACAGTCCCCATAAGCTTCACTCCACCCCTCAAGAAAAAGTATTCCGACCTAAAAAATCAATATTGGCTTAACTACTCGCATTAAGAGCTCTTAATAATTAAACGCATACTACTTATTATAAGATAGTTACAACAGTTTGATTAAAAAGAGACAAAAACCTACAATGACCATTGCAGGGGTGTCATACTGATGCCTTAATAGGTAGGGGTCTCTATGTTTGATAAATTCACTAATCGGGCAAAACAAGTCGTCAAGCTGGCCAAAAAAGAGGCTCAGCGGATGAACCACAACTACCTAGGAACAGAGCATGTTCTTTTAGGTCTTTTAAAGCTTGGCCAAGGGATTGCTGTCAATGTACTTCGCAACTTCAATTTAGATTATGAAACAGTTCGTCAAGAAGTTGAGCGCCTTGTTGGCTTTGGCCCTGAAATCCAGGTCTACGGAGATCCTGCTCTCACTGCAAAAGTTAAAAAAGCCTTTGAATTTGCTAATGAGGAGGCTGCAAGCTTAAACCACAACTACGTGGGAACAGAACACTTACTTCTCGCTCTTCTGCGTCAAAGCGACGGGGTCGCAGCGCAAGTTCTGGAAAACCTGAATGTCAATCTGAAAGATATCCGCAGAGAAGTTCTCAAAGAGCTTGAAACCTTCAATCTCCAACTTCCTCCGTTGGGTATGAATCCCTCTTCTCCCCCTCCATCTTCGGGCGGCTCTGGTGGAAAGTCACAAGAAAAAGCACCGATTTCTCCAGATAAAATGCCTGCGCTCAAAGCCTATGGACACGACCTGACAGAGCTCTGCCGCGAAGGAAAACTAGATCCAGTCATCGGCCGTAAAGACGAAGTTGAAAGACTGATCCTGATTCTCTGCCGGCGCCGAAAAAACAATCCTGTTCTATTAGGTGAAGCAGGTGTTGGTAAAACGGCTATTGTAGAAGGGCTTGCTCAAGCCATTGTCCGCGGAGAAGTTCCTGACAATCTTGCAAAGAAAAAACTGATTTCTCTTGATTTGACTCTGATGATTGCTGGTACTAAATACCGCGGCCAATTTGAAGAGCGGATCAAAGCCGTCATGGATGAAGTGAAGAAAAATGGAAATATCCTTCTCTTCATTGACGAGCTCCATACAATTGTGGGGGCCGGAGCCGCAGAAGGCGCCATCGATGCTTCAAATATTTTAAAACCAGCTTTATCCCGCGGAGAAATCCAATGCATCGGTGCTACTACGCTTGATGAGTATCGCAAACACATCGAAAAAGATGCTGCGTTAGAAAGAAGGTTCCAAAAAATCTTAGTCGCTCCTCCAACGATTGAAGAAAGCATTCAGATCTTAAGAGGCCTTAAAAGCAAATACGAAGAACATCATCACTGCACTTATACTGATGCTGCGATCGATTCGGCCTCACGCCTTTCTGATCGCTACATCGCAGGCCGTTTCCTTCCTGATAAAGCGATTGATCTCATGGACGAGGCCGGAGCCAAAGCTCGCATTGCATCGATGCATCAGCCTCAAGACATCACGAAATTTGAAGCCGATATTGAAGAAGTGCGCGTTGCAAAAGAAGAAGCGATTGCAAGCCAAGATTACGAAAAAGCTGCAAAACTGCGCGATGATGAGAAAAACTTAAGAGACGATCTACAAAAACTGATCACTCAGTGGGAAAACTCTAAAGAGGAACACCAAGTTATCGTCGATGAAGAAGACATTGCTGCCATTGTTGCAAAGCAAACAGGCATCCCTATTACACGTCTGACCGAAGGTGAAACTGCAAAAGTTCTTAAAATGGAAGAGATTTTAAAGGTCAACATCATCGGCCAAGACGATGCTGTCGGTACTGTCTGCCGCGCGATCCGCAGAAGCCGCGCAGATATCAAAGATCCAAATCGGCCCATTGGCGCTTTCCTCTTCTTAGGACCTACAGGCGTTGGAAAAACGCTTCTTGCAAAACAGCTTGCCATCAACATGTTCGGCGGTGAAGACGCGCTCATCCAAGTTGACATGTCTGAATACATGGAGAAGTTTGCTGTCTCCCGTATGACAGGATCGCCTCCGGGCTATGTCGGCTATGAAGAAGGCGGCCAGCTCACCGAGCAAGTGCGTCAGCGCCCTTATTGCGTCGTTCTCTTCGACGAAATCGAAAAAGCCCATCCCGACGTGATGAATCTCCTCCTTCAAATTTTGGAAGAAGGAAGACTGACCGACTCCTTTGGACGCAAGATCGATTTCCGCAATACGATCATCATCATGACATCCAACCTCGGTGCCGACTTAATTCGTCGCCAAACCGAAGTTGGTTTTGCAGCTCAAGAAGCGATTCTTGACTACAAAAAGATGCAAGAAACTATCGAAGGAGCAATCCGCAAACACTTTAAGCCAGAGTTTCTCAATCGCTTAGATGGTGTTGTAATTTTCCGACCTCTAGACCGCATTAACCTTCACAAAGTTGTCGATCTCGAGATTCAAAAGGTCAAAAATCGCCTTGTTCGAAAACACATTATCCTCAATATCGACGACAAAGCCAAAGACTTCCTCGTCGAAAAAGGGTATCAGCCAGAGATGGGAGCCCGCCCTGTCCGCCGCGTGATCGAATCGTTTATCGAAGATCCGCTTGCAGAAAAACTCTTGCAAAACCCGGATAAAGGCATCTCGCTCCTGGCAACCGTGCAAAACGATAAGATCGTTTTCCTCGAGCAAGAAAGCGTGCCAGTCGATGCAAAGACACCGCTTGCTTTGACAGCTAAGCCTGAGAGATAATTAAGGTGCTAATAGAAGTTTAGGATCGATCTTCAAAACGGTTGCAAGCTTGCTTGCAACTTTTTTGCCTATGGGACGCTTCCCATTTTCCATCTTGGACAAGTTTTCCTGAGAAACTCCACACTTCTTAGCGAGGGCCTTTTGCGAATATCCTTCTCTCACGCGTGCCCCTCTCAAAGCCAATCCAGCTTTTGTATAGCGTTTGATGCGATCCGATGCCAGTTTTTCCCATGGTGTAGCCTCGTCCCATAGTGTGACTTCCAAAGAGTTCTCTTCACAAAACTTCTTATATTCAAGAAGCTTTTTTTTAGTCTTAGGAGTTTCTGGAAGGCTATAAGAAACCTCTTTATTATCCCACATCATGATGACAATGATAGTAGGACTAATATGGCGCGTCTTCATGTGTAAGGATTTTGACATATGTCAATACTTATTACAATTTTTTTGTTGAAAAAGCTTCCTCTGCTATAAATAGAGATCTTCTGGCAAAATAGCTCCATGACGCTGCTCATCAACTGCCAGTCGCTTTCAAAAGACATGGCGACTAAACTTCTTTTTAAAAATTTATCGCTGAGTATCTTTGCCGGCGATCGAATTGGGCTTATTGGTCCGAATGGATCTGGCAAGTCGACTCTTTTAAAAATTCTGGCAGGCCACGAAAAACCAACGTCTGGCACGATTGCAGCGCGCAGCGGCTTGAAAATAGGGTATGTGCCCCAAATATGCGAATTTTCAGCAAAAAAACCTATAGACATTCTTATAGAGTCGATTCAAAAGGAGATGCCTGATTATGAAAAAGAGCTGGCTGCCGAAACGTGGCTGAGCAAACTTCGATTTACCGGCAAAGAACCTAACGCTAATCTTCTCTCAGGCGGTTGGAAAAAGCGATTGAGTCTTGCCACCCAGCTGATCCAAGAGCCTGATCTCCTGCTTTTGGATGAACCCACCAACCATCTCGATCTGGAAGGAATTTTATGGCTTGAAAAATTTCTCATCCGTGAGGCTCCCACCTATCTTCTCGTCAGCCATGACAGACTTTTTTTACAAAACATGGCGTCGCGTATCATCGAAATCGATAAGCTTTATCCCAATGGCCTGTTTGCAATCGACGGCTCATATTCCAACTTCTTGGAGAAAAAAGAAGCATTTATCCAGGGCCAAATCGAACAAGAGCGTTCGCTTTCATCTAAAGCGCGTCGTGAGGTCGATTGGCTCCGGCAAACTGCAAAAGCTCGCACATCTAAGTCGCGCGCGCGCATCGAAGATGCTCATGAACTTCTAGCTGAGCTCTCCGATGTCAAACGAAGAAATCTGCAAAAACGGGCAGACCTTGATTTTGCAGCATCTGAGCGAGAAACTCGTAAACTCGTCGTCGCAAAAAATCTTTCCAAGGAAATCGGCGGCAGGCAGCTCTTTCGTAATTTAGACTTTATTCTCTCACCAGGAACGCGTCTAGGACTCATGGGTCCAAATGGTTCTG
>JAGOLG010000052.1 GCA_017994195.1 Rhabdochlamydiaceae bacterium | reverse complement strand
GGTGGAGGCATGCCTAAAGAAGAGCGCCACGTGTATTGGCGATGAAACGCTTCTATCACAGCTTATTCGGACAAAGCGGTATCCTTTCAAGGAGATTTCAGCGCAGTTTAATTGGATGATGGGATGGGGCTATCACTCCGATCTAAAGATCGCACATTGGGCGGCTTCCTGGGGAAAGCTTTGCATTGAAACCATGGGAGGCATTCAAAAGTCGCTGGATCTCATAAAAAGTCGTTTAATAAATAACTGATAATAAGAAGTTTATAATTCATCTTGTGCATATTGGATTGGTATTAAAGTGCTTATCCAATCCTATGCAGAGAGACAAGCGCTAATGGTTTTTTCTCTGCAAGCAGCGGGACTGTTTTCTTGATTAAATGATCGGCTTGGCTTTGAGGCGATTGCAGGGAAATATTTTCTAAAGTCTCTTGCACTAAAGCATCAGAAGCAGGTGGAAGCGTGTGGACTACTAAAATATCCCCGACGTTCCATCCATCGATTGTAATATCCCACTCTGTTCGGTTATCAGAGCCTAGAATCGGGTTATTATTTTGGAGTTTGCGGGCTTTAGGGCTTCCAGAGGAGAGATGAAGGAGAGATCCCATTCCGCAGGAAAGGAATTGAAGTTCATCGCGGCTGGGACTCAAAATTAGAAAAGCAAGTGCATATTTATGTCCCAGAGGATCGAGTTGGATGAGTCTTTGAAGCGCTATGAGGAAGGGAAGAAACATAAACCTTTCACTGGATGCTGCTACCGCACGAATCATTCCGCGAAGATTGCTTAAATAGATTGAGGCCTCTAGGCCATTTTTGAGAGGTTCTGCAAAAATAAATCCGTAGGATCCGTCGGGAAATTTAAAAGTATCAAAATAGGGGTTTGTTTGTCCGAGGACTTTGAGGCGTGCTAGCGCTCCTTCATAATGAGGTGTCGTTGTGATCGTGAGAGGGGAAAGGGCTAAATCTGCTTTTTGAATCGACTCTAAGATTTCTTTGATTTGGTCTGTACCGGGGCGGTCTTTTTCAATCCCTCCCGATTTTAAATAGTTTGATAAGTCAGAAATAAACTGCATCACGTTGGAATATCTTTCTTCAATAGAAACCGCAAGCGCTTTTTCTAAAATGAGGCGGAGTCCTTTTGGAACTTGAGATAAGTGGATCACCCCAAAACTGAGTTTTCCGATGAAGAGCTCATAGGCGATGATTCCGAGAGCGTAGATGTCGGATGCAAAAGAGACGGAAGAGGGGTCTTCTTTTTGTTCAGGGCTCATGTAGGTAGGTGTTCCGATAATTCGAGAGCTCTTTCCTTTACCTTTTTTAATTTCTTCATGGAGACGCGCGATTCCAAAATCGATAACTTTAACTTCACCGTCTTCTGTCATCAAGATATTTTCCGGTTTCAAATCTCCATGAATTACTCCGTGGGAATGCAGATGGGCAAGCGCATAGGCGACCTGCATCAAAATGTCGATCGATTTTTTCATGGACAGCGAGTGCTGCTCGATGAACTGCCGAAGCGAAATGCCTCGGATGAATTCCATGGCGATATAGAGTCCTCCTTCCCACTGCCCTTCTCCATAGAGTTTAACAATGTTAGGATGGTTGGTGAGGCCGATAATTTTTGATTCGCGTAAAAATTGTGAAACCATTTCTGGATTTTTCACGAACTGGGGTGAGAGGACTTTAACAACAATCAGCGCGCGAGTTTGAGGATGGGTTCCTAGATAAAGAAGGCTCATTCCACCGCGGCTTAAAAGCGATTCAATTTTATAAGGTCCGATTTTTTCAGGAATGGCCGGAGGCGTTTCTGAAATTTTTGATTCGAATCTTGTTTCTGAAAGGGTAGGCTGTTTGTGAAATTCAGAATCAGGCATATTTATCTTTCGATATCTAAGATGCGAAGGCCGGACATTTCACCCAGTTTAATGAGCTCTGCTTGAGCAATCTTTTTGCCTTGAAGCGTAATATCAATTCCCTGCTCAGGCCTCATGGGCAGATCAAGATGAGATCCTGTTTGCAGTCTTAAAAGCTGATTTAGGGAGATATTCAGTCGCCCCATTTCAGCAGTGAGGAGTAAATCTGTTGTAGACTCTTCTTGAGGAAGCTCGGTGGCTTCTTGATAAAAAGCATAATCCAAAACTTTTAAACCGTCGGGTTTAAAGCGGGCCATAAAAAGAGGCGTTTCCCCTAAAGAGACTGTGAGCGAGCCTTTTCCATCTGCCGCATCAAATGAGCATCGATCTAACGTTAAAAAATCGCCGACTTGGATCGAGTCCCATTCTTCAGATTTAAGAGTTGTATGGCCGATTTCGCATCTTAAAGTTAGATCAAGCGTTGCTGTATCTCCAAGAGATAGAAGAGTCATTTTTTGCAAAGGCTGATGTGCTTTAAATGCACTTAAAAAAGATTGAGGACAGACGAGGCGTCCCTGCAGCGTTCTTGAAGCAAGTACACAAGCAAGATCAATGCAAAAACCATTTTCTTGAGGAAAGGGAGTATTAGGAAGAAGGTGAAGAGAAACTTCTTTAAAGATTTTTTGATGGTCTAATGTATCTAAAACCTTAAGGAGAAGGAAATGGTAAAAACCCGTCTTCAGTTTAGCTCCTGTGAATGTCTCTTTTTCTTCCCCTGCACCGAGAGCATTGGATGTCAGTTCTGTTACATCAGCTTGTGGCAGGATGAAAAAAATAGATCCTTCAATCGGTGCAAGTTCTATGGCCACAACTAGAGGTTGATCACCCATTCCTTGCAGAAATTCATGGTGTCCTTTCCATAGAGTCCTCGAGCTTGATAAAGTCAGATGGGTTAAGCCGAGAGCGCTTTTAAGCGCCTCGCCAGCTGTTTCCCAAGGAAACGGAAAATGTTCTTCGAGGGCAGGGAGCTGCTGAACCTTTAAAAGAGCTTTTTCAACAAGTTTGATCCAGTCGTGTGAGATGTCTTGCATACCTTCCCCGAGCATATCTCATATTCACAAGATTTGTAAAGGCTTAAAAGGGGCTCCAGCCCCAAAGAGAACTCCACCCATTCTTAGGCTTGATGGGCTCCAAGCGAAGGTATTTATCCAAAGACTTTGCAAAAGTTTTGGCTTGGCTCTCAGGGATCCAGGTACTAGCTTTTATGCCCACTGCAAGGCCTGCGGCTCCTGCATAAAAACGAGGGAGAGATGGAAAAGGAATAGGCGAGATTTTATGAACGACAGTTAATGCAAAAATCACAGAGATCTTAAAGTTGGTATTTTTAACATCGCCCCCGCTTAAAATCGCATCCACTTGCTCAAAAATCTTCATCATTGTTGGATAAGAAAAAAGACCTGTGAAGCCGCCGGCCAAAAAACATCCGGTAAATACTCTAGGGGCAAGCTGGGCAGTTAAAAGGGGGGTGGCCCAAACAAAATTATTCAAAGTGGTTGTGACATAGTTTGAAATGGCAGGAGTCTTCAGTAATCCATTGACTTGTTCCAAGGAGCTTAATACCCGGCCCATGAAAAGATCAACCAATGCTTCTATTTTTGTTCCAGTTCGATTAGTTTCTGCAGCCATGATCCGTCCTTTTAATGGTTAAGATCATAACATCTACAAACAAATAACTTCAAATTGTATCACAGCCTGTGACACAAGTGTTGATTAAATGGTTTTCAAGCTTCTCCGGATTCTTTTTGACGCTCGACTCTGCGGTACTCTTCATTGGAGATGGAGGCTTCTAAGCGGTTGACGCGGAAGCGATATTTAGGATCGTTGAATGCAGAGCGGAGTTGGCTTAAGTTCTTTTGAAAGAGTCTTGCAGCTTGGGGATTGCCCATGAATTCTATGTTATACACGAGGGGCGCAGTGCTGTACTCTCGTATGATGACTTGCGAGCCGAAGAGTTGGGAGTTTGCAAATTCAGGTGAAATGAGATGGATGGTAGTTTCTGTCACGCCGCTATCTTTGAGAATGGAAATAACGGAGATCATTTTCTCAAAGAGCGCCAGCGTTTGTGCATCCAAGAGAGCATAGGCTGGCGGCGCTGCTGATCCCGGTGGTAAAAAGAGGGGGCCCAGTGTTGTGGAAGCAGGTGGAGGAGCGATGGGGGTGGCTTCTTTTTTTGATTCTTCTTTTTGAGCGGCTACTGTTTTGAAAGTTTCAGAGGTTTCTTGTTTCTGGACGAGCTGCTCTTCTTCTTGAAAAATTTGCTCGATTTCTTTGTGTGTTTGGGCAGTGGTAGATGCAGCTTGTACAACACTTTGATCATCTGCTTTGGCTTTGTCCGATTGGGTAAATTCGAGTGGTGGATTGGCTCTCGTTTGAGCGAGTGCTGCGGCTTCTTCGCGGGCAAGCTCTGTTGTTGTTTCCTCGGACCTTTTCCCGTGTCTTGTCTGCTGCTTTTCGCTTTCTCCGACTTTTTGAACTTTGGGGTATTTTTCAGTTTTTTTGGAGTCAGCTGTTTTCTCAGGTTCTGCAGGGCCGGCTTGCAACTTTGCTTTGTTTTCTTCTTGCGTTTCTTGAGGTCTTTTTTTCTTCTTTTTTTGTTTCTCTGCAGAAGAATCGATTTTCATGAGTTCTTTGAACTTATCTGAGCCGGGTGCCACGGGCTCGGATGATTTGGGGGGATTAACGGGATTAATAGGTCCTGCAGGGTTTGACATAGTCTAGCGAGCTTTCCGTTTTTTTTCTGTTTTTTTCAAGTGATGCATTGTACTTCCCATCTCATCCTCTTCTTGTCCTTGGATTCTTTCGGCTTCAAGATGGATTTCTTTTTTCCATTCTTTATGATGGATCTTGAGTTTTTCAACATCTTTCTGTTTTTTGAAGAGATCTTGCCGAGCTTCTTCGACTTGCTTTTCTGCCGATTCAACGACTTTGATTTGAGCATCCACTTTTCTCTGTTCTTGAGCGAGATCTTCACTGACGATTTTAAGGTATTGTTTCATCTGGGTGATTTTTGTAGAAGAGGTTCCTTCATCGAGTTTTTCTCTCAGCTGCGTCAGTTTTGACTTATAGTGAGCTTTAACTTCGTCTCTTTTTTTTTCGAGCTGTTTCAGTTTTTCTTGCTCGATGGCAAGGGCTTCTTTTTTATCTCGAAGTGTTTTTTCTGCCTCTTCGAGTCTTTTTTGTTTGATTTGTACGAGTTGATCAAGAGGATATTCTACCATTATTTAAACAGGGCTTGCAATTGTTGGATGGTCTCTTGAAAGCTTGACTTTTCTTCCACTTGCTGTTTTAAGAAACGGTTGACTTTATCGATGTATTTGATGGCAAAGTCGGCATTTTTATCAGAGCCCGGTTTATATTCTCCGATGCGGAGGAGAAGTTCTATTTTTTTGTAGTTTGTTAAAACTTCTCTTATTTTCCCAATGAGCTGGACATGTTCTTTACCCACGATATTGGTGAGTACGCGGCTGATCGAACGAAGGACGTCAATGGCTGGAAAGTGGTATTGGCTGGCCAGTTCATTGGATAGAATGATATGTCCATCCAGAATCGATTTAACTTCGTCAGAGACTGGTTCATTGAGATCATCGCCAGCTACAAGGATGGTATAAAAGGCTGTGATCGAGCCGATGTCGGAATTTCCTGATCGTTCTAAGAGGCGTGGAAGCGTTGCAAAAACAGAGGGTGTAAATCCAGCTCTAGCCGGAGGCTCGCCTGCAGCAAGGCCGATTTCGCGAAGCGCTCTTGCAAAACGGGTCACCGAGTCCATCATCAAGATGACATTTTTTCCTTGGTCGCGGAAATATTCTGCGATGGCGGTTCCTACATAAGCGGCATTTAGGCGGGTTTGGGCAGCTTGATCCGATGTTGAGACAACGATGACAGAACGGGCAAGACCTTCGGTGCCTAAATCATTTTCAATAAATTCTCTTACCTCGCGACCCCTTTCTCCGATGAGTGAGATCACGTTGACATCAGCCTGGGCGTACCTAGCGATCATTCCTAAGAGGGTTGACTTACCGACGCCGGCGCCGGAAAAAATCCCCATCCTCTGTCCTTTACCGACAGTTAAAACGCCGTCAATGCATCTAACGCCTGTTTCAATAGGCTCTGTAATGACAGATCTTTTCAGCGGGTCTGGAGGGGAATTGATGACTGGATAGGTGATTTCGAGCTTTAAAGGGCCCTTGGTTTCTTCATCCAGAGGATTGCCGAGGCCATCGAGAATGCGTCCGAGTAGCTCTGGACCCACTTGAATTTGGAGTGGGATTTTCATGGGGATGACTTCAGAAGAGGGGCCGATTCCGGTCATTTCCCCAAGAGGCGAAAGAAGTACTTCATCTTTTGTGAAGCCGACAACTTCTGCCATGAGGGGATCTCCCTCGCGTTTAATCAAACACACTTCACCCATTTTAACTTGGGGAACAATAGCCCGAATGAGCATTCCTACGATTTCGGTAATACGACCGTGGACAGTGGTGAGCTCTAAATCTTCAAGTTGATTGATTAGTTTATCAAAATGGGGGTTGTGTTCCATGAGCTCCTTCGTTTAGAGCTGGATATTCATCATTGTCTTCATATCATCAACCGCTTTGGAAAGCATGATCGAAGCGTATTCAATTTCTTGTTGGGCGTGGGCTAGTTTAACTTGAATCGCAAGGAAGTCTGCCGGCTGTAGGCTTTGGCCTTTACTCTTGAGACTTGTCAGCTGCTGCTGTGCAGCAGAAAGGTTTGACTGTCCATCGGCAACATAATCCAAAAATTTGCCTAAGATTCCGCCGCCGCTAGATGTAGAGGGTGCAGGAGCTTCGGCGCCCATTTTCGCATTGGCAGCTTGCAGATAATTGTTTGCATTGCCAAGTTTACTGCGAAGCACAGTGCGTTGCGATTGCTTTAGTTTCAGGTTTTTGGTGTTGAGATCATTATTCATATCACCAAGCATCACTTGGGATGATTTAACCTGGCTTAAAAGAGAATCAAAAGTGGGTCCTGAAGCGAGTGGGGCTTGCGCCTGGGCTAAGTCAAAAGGGGAGGCAGCAGTTGTTTTTCCTGCCCCCTGCATTTGCTGCCCAGCTTTTTCCATGTACGATTCAAATCCTTGGCCTGGAGCCTGTGTAGTCGTCTTCTGTTCATCTCCAACACGGCGGATAGGATCTAATTTCGTTACATCATCAGGACGGGATGTCATTTTTTAGGACCTTTTTTATTCGTCTTGGGCTGGCCTTGAACGGGAGTCGGCTGTTTTTTTACAAACCTTTCCACAAATTCAAGCCCTGTTTGAGCCATATTTTTGATGGAAGGATCTTTCGTATGCTTCATTGCATCTTCCAACAGTTTTTCACCTTTGTCGGCATCTTTGATTGTCAAAGAAGTACTCAGTCCCAGAAGGGCCTTGGCCATTTGGTTCTCAGGCTCTGATTTCAAAACTTCATCAAACATTTTGCAGGCTTGTTTGAGTTCCAGTTTTAATAGGTGGATATAGCCATAACCAACTTTTGGAAGGTGGTTGCTCGGGCTCAGCAGCTGTGCTGCGCGAAAAAGTTTTTTCGCTGAGTCTTCGTCGGTTTGTCCTGCAGCGATAAAGCCTGTTTCCAGGAGAAGAACGAAGTCGTCTTTGTATGTTTGTAATTTTGACATAAATAGTACCTTTTAAATTAGCTTGATTTCTGGTTACGCACCGCGTTGTTAATCATCGATTGAACCTGAGCAATCAAGTTTGAAATCGAATCACCAATCTGCGTGACTTGGCTCATCTGGAACTGAATCAATAAGAAACGTCCAGGTGTTGCTAGAGAGGCTCTACTTGCCAGCTGTTTAACTTGGGAAACGAGCTGACTTTGAATTTTTTGATAGTTCGTGATCAACTGCCCAAACGAAAGTGATGCCCATACGGTAAGTGCCATGAATGCTCCTATTTTTTATTTGCAAGACGGCTGAGCACTTTTTGAAGTGCTGTATAGCCGTGCATTAACGCTCCAAGCTGGTCTAGTTCAGGACCTTTTGCGCCCTCTCTTAGCTCAGCCTTGATTTTTTGAATTTTATCTTCTGTTGTCTTCAGCAGTTCGCGCGCCTTGTTTGGATCTTTTTTCAGATCTTTTTCCAGGTCGAACTCGAAGGCATGTTTTGGTTTCTTTTCTAATCCGTACATAAAACTACACCGTCCTTGTTTATTGCAGATTGTAGTTAATCTTAAATTTTAATCCATCTTTTTCAAGCATCACTATAGATGGGGAGATCGCTGTAATGATCATTCCATCGAGAAGATCGCCGATTGTTAATATTTTTCCGTTGATCACAATATACTGGCTGGATCCGTCTTTTTTGGAAAAACCCATCACTTTATATTTCGAGCTGAGATCAACAAGAGAGCTGTCTTCCGTTGTGTATATCACATAGTTTTTCATAACTCTGATGCCGGGAAGCGCTTTAAATTCACTGACAAGCGAGTCAAAACGGGGAGTATCCTTTCCATCGACTCTTCCAGAGAGCACTAGTTCTCCATCTGTCAATTGATAGGACACATTGTTAAAGCCTTTCTCTAATAGGAGGCTTTGAATCTGCGTCATCAGATTGCTTTCAACCACAACTTGGTTATCTAAGCGGTCTAAATAAGGGAAGTTGACGTTAAGATAATCAGAAAGCCCCTGAGCTTGATCGAGGGTTTGCAGATATCCGCGCACAACAAATTTTCCTGGCGCCGGAGAATGAATGGAGATGCCCAGCCATGTCGAATTTGTCATTAAGAGAGCGTTCATGTTTTCCCATACATATTCGTCTATGACAACAGTATCTTCTATGCTAGTGAGAAATTTTAATCCGTTAAGTTGATACGTGAGCTCTTGTTTTTCTACGCCTGTGAGAACATGCCCTGTTAAGAAGAGTTTTCCTGAGCCATCATTATAAGAGAATTGGACATCGGGATATTTTTTCACGATCTCGGTCACGAGTTCGCTTTCATGGCGCGGAGGCACTTCAAGCGGTGCTGATTGGAAAAGAGAGACCATGCCGACGACTAAAACAAGAAGAGCGCAGCCAATGATGCCAGCAAGCATCAAATGTTTTCTGGGGATGATCATCTCACGCCAGTCTTTAGGAGCTGCTTTTTGCGCGGCTTCTTCTTCAGGCTGCTCTATAGGTGCATGGGCAATAATAGTTTCTCTAGATTGCTCCCGGTCAACGACCATGAAAGAAGTCGTTCCAACAGCGATAAGATCTTGCGAATTAAGCACTGTCTTATCAGTGATTGGTTTTCCTTTAAGAAGCGTTCCGTTGCGGCTTCCTAAATCTTCGATGATGACTTGATCTTGATCATCAAGAGTAATTTTTGCATGTTGTCTTGAGACGCTTAAATCTTGGAAAATAATATCGCAGACTTCAGGATCTTTTCCAATAATATAACTTTTACCCTTCTGCATGAAGAATTCAGCGCCTGCATTGGGCCCTGTAATCACTTTGATCATCCATCTAGCTTCAGGTGGAGGTGACATCGAGAGCGCTGCAAAGTCAGAAGTTTCTTCTAAAAAAAGAGATGAGGGTTTCTGAGATTCAGGGGATTTTTCAGTGAACCTGAAAAAAGTATTGCCGACTTGGATGATATCTCCCTCTTGAAGGAGAACAGGTTCGGTGATAATTTTTCCATTTTGAGTCGCAGGGTTAACAGCGCTTAGGTTTTCTAAGATAAAACCTTCAGGCGTCAGACGGCAGATAACGTGCTTGCGGGAGACCATGGGGTCTTCTAGAACAAGCTCCACTTCATCAGGATCTCGTCCAATAACCCATTCGGCACCTTCTTCAAACCGTAAAATGAGTCCTGCAAGAGGACCTTCTTCTGCTATTAAATATCCAGCCATTTACTTTGATTCCATCCGAGCTTCTTTTTCATGACGCGCTGTTTCGGCTCTCCAATATTCAAGATAATTCACGAATTCTTCGACCGCGTCTTTAAAAGCCATGTAATTCATCTCATAAGGCAAACTCAAAGAGAGTGTCAAGAAACTTTCGTCTTCTTTCAGTCCAAGTGTGGCACCGCCTGTTCCTTGGCCTAAGAAATTTGCCTGCATCAATTTCAGCAGAAACTCTTCTTTTTCTTTTGTGGGAACAGGAGCGATCTTTGCTGAAAAGCGGACACCGGGATCAAGTTTTACCATCTCAATTAAATAAGAAGTGATTTCAACCAGAACGCTTCCATCTTTTTCAAATGGCCGCTGCTGCAAACCGAACTCCTTGAATAACTGTGGGATGTAAGTTTCTAACATCTTGTGCCTTCCTGCCTACTTTTTTAGTCAGTAAACAATAAAAATGCAATTAAAAAGAATTTGTTATCATTTCTAAATTAAGAAAGTTTTATAAATAATTAACAGAAACTTAATATTCGAAAATCTATCTTCCTAGAGGCTTTGCATAAAAGGTGAGATTTTTAGCTGGCTTGCAGCTGAAAGAAAAAAAATATTCCCAACGGAAAAAGAACCATATTGCACAAAAGATGCAAGTCATTCTTCAATCATATGAATCTGGCGACAATTTCTGAAAAGCTGTTGGAAGAGTCTTTGGGTAATTCCAAAGAAATTATTGTTTTTTTATTCCGATAGGAACATTCTTTAGCTGATCAAATTTTAAATTGCCCTATTTAATTGTCTGATAGCGGTGTTTTTTAGAAATCCAAAAGAAGGAGCCTTTATGTCAGGTGTTTCTAACTCTCATATGAATTCAACTAGTAATTATCTTCCCTACCAAATGATGGGCAATCGCCAAGTTGTACAAAAATGGGATAAAAATTCAATTGCCGAACATCTATGGAAAGATCCTGGGGCTCCTATAGAAGACGAGATTGTAAATAAAGTTAATATTGCAAAGACGTACGTAGAAGGCTTTGGTCATGTACTACAAGGTGTAGAAGCTGATGGAGACTGTTTTTTTAGCGCTTTTTTGGAAAGTTATCGAATGCTTTCAAGACAAATACCCATTCTAAATGACCAAGAAGATAAAGTTACCTATTTAAGAAGTTTAGTCGCAGAACACATCAATCAGACTAATCTCAATAGAAGCCTTGAAATCAGAAAGAAAGGACAATGGATTTCTTCTGGAGAAGGGGAGTTTTTAGCTAAAGCATTATCTATTCACATTAGAATTATAACCGTGAACCTTGATCAAGATGGAAGTGGATTAGATGATGTGATAATTTTTCCTGACGTACAAAAGCCCAGTAAACAATGGGGAAGTCTTACTGAAACAGAAAAACCCGATGAATATATTTTCATTGTTGATTTGGGTGGACATTTTATATGGGCTAAGAACCCAAACCAAGTTTCTAGCTTCAGTACTCCCCTCTTAATCCAAAGAGATCTACAGTCTGATAATTGGAGGAGCTCAAGTGAAGATTTTGTGAAAAAAAGAAGTTTTTCCGATTCATCAATCTACGAAGACCACCCTGCAAAACAAACTAGGTTTGGGGATGATGAGGAAAGAGATGAGAAGGCAAGTATGCTTCTTGCAATGGAAGAGTGTCTTCCGGATAAATTAAAAAAGAAAACGCTAAGTTTTTACAACCAGCAGATTACTGATCGAGAACTCGTGGATATAGTGATTCCAAAACTATTAGCACAAGGTGAAAAATTAGTTGGTGTGCGAGTGGATTTGAGGTTTAATAAGATCACTGCAAAAGGAATAGGTTACTTAGTTAAAATTCCTTGCCTTACAAATTTAGATATTAGCTATAACTCGTTTGGAGATGAAGGGGCCATTGTCTTAGCAAAAAGTATGACACTTAAAAAACTAGAAGTAACTAGTTGTGGTATAGGAAAGAAAGCAGCTTGGGCATTTGTATCTAATACTTCACTCGTAGATGGTCTACACCTACCGGGCACCGAACTAGGATCTGAATGGAATAAGAAAATTAATCAGCAGTTTAAAAATAATAAAGCTCGAACAAATCAACAGTTTGCAAAGAAATTACAAGAAAGGAAGGTAAAGGAAACACTTGAGAAACAAGTAATGCAAGCTATAGAGAAAAAAAGAACCGATCTTTTACCTAACCTTGTAGCTAATCTAGAGGGAGGTGTTAATACGAAGCTCAAGTATGGCTTAAACTTGCTGACGTACGCTCTCAAACAAAACTCCATTGAATGTGTTCAAGCCTTATTGAAAATGGGAGCAAAGCTAGAAGACCATGAAAG
>JAGOLG010000118.1 GCA_017994195.1 Rhabdochlamydiaceae bacterium | reverse complement strand
ACTCTCCACTTTGGGCCAATCTATAAATGTCAAATCCTAATTTTCTTACAGCGGAAGCTGCATATTTGAATCCATCAGCTTTAAACTGTGAGTATTTTTCAAATATTTTACCAAATACACCATTAAGTTTTTCCGCCCGAGTTGTAAGATTAGCAATATCTTGAGTAGCCTTATCTTTAAACTCTTGATTTTTCTTACCAACAGTTGACCCGTCTATTTCGCCCTGAGCCCTAGAGGGAATGTCGGCCACCTTTTTGGTGTACCCAGTATTCCTTCCACCAAGCGTATCGCCAAGGCCCGTTGTAGATACAATGAGAAAATGGTTTTTGCTGCCACGGTTTTGAAACAACTGAAGGAAACGAACAAACACAAGTGTAAAATAATTTTTCCAATAAAGCATGGATTCATTTTAGCGGATTTGACTTTATTTTGCTTCGGAAAGGCCCCATTTCTGAGCGATCTTAGAGTAAGTTCCATTCGATTTTAATCGGGCAAGCCCTCGGTTAAAGCGCCGGACGAGCTCTTCTGACTTTCCTTTGAGGCCGACAAGACGTATGCCTTCTGGAGTTAAGGGGGGTGATGAAATTTTTAGTTGTCCTGCGTAGAGGTCTTTCGTATAAGCTTCAGCCGTGAGAATGTCGAGAATCATGGCTTGAATGACGTTATTCTTAACATCGTCTAACCCGGATTGTATGGAACTGTAGGTTCTTTGGAGGATGCTTGGAAATTTTTCTAGGATGAGGGCATTGGTAGATCCTTGCAAAATACCAACTTCCTGGCCTTCTAGCTGTGAAAGAGCATTCCAGGATGAGTTTGCAAGGCCAATAAGAACCGGTCCTGTCTCCAAATAAACAGAAGAAAAAACATAGAGTTTTTCGAAAAAGATATAGGGCTGCATGGGAGTGCAGATCGCTTGGTAATCATTCTCTTGAAGCCCTAGCATGAGATTGCTCCAGCTTCTTGTATAGACACCGATTTTAAGATTTTCTTCTTTGCCGATAGCTTCAATCAGCTCTGTTGAGAATGCGGTCAATGCGTTTTCCCTTCCGGGGATTTCAAAAGAATACCACGCGGGGTCCAAAGCTACTTTGAAGTCATAACCTGAAGATTTTTTGCCGCAGCTTGCAAAAAGCAGCAGACAGAGGAAGGCTAATCTACATATTGTCATTTGACGTCAAAATGCATACACTCTTTTATTGATGTCAACAAAAACAGCGCTTGTCCTAGTTAACTTTGGCGGTCCCAGAAGTTTGGATGAAATCGGTTCCTTTTTAACGGAGCTGCTCACCGATCAAGATGTCATACGGACATTTTTCCCACGGTTTTTCGAAAAATGGTTTTTTAAAAAAGTAGCACTTCGGCGGGTGAGTAAGATTGCTAAAGATTATGAGCTCATTGGAGGGAAATCGCCTCTCTTTAAAGATACGGAGTTTTTGGCAGAAAAGTTGAGAGAAAAAACAAATCTTCCAGTCATTACTTTTCATCGATATTTGCCAGCCACCCACGCCGAATTTTTCGACGCTATCAGATCGATTCAAGCAGACAAGTTGATTGTTTTGCCGCTTTATCCGCAGTTTAGTTACTCGACAACAGGAAGCATTGCTAGATTTTTTGATGAACATCTTCCAATAGATCTTCTTAAGAAAATGGAGTGGGTTAGATCGTATGCGGATCATCCGGCTTATGTGGAATCAATGCAAAATTGCATTCGAGAATTTCTTGAGTCAAAACAAATCGATGAAAATGATGCGTTTCTCTTTTTTTCAGCGCATGGGCTTCCGCAGAAATTCGTCGATGAAGGAGATTCTTATCAAGGTGAATGCGAGCTGTCTTATAAAGCTATCATGAAAGATTTTCCAAGGAGCTCTTCGCTTCTTGCATTTCAATCCAAGTTTGGCCCAGGCCAGTGGCTTAAGCCCTACACAAGCGAGCTATCTAAAGAGCCTTCTGCATGGATACAAGATCGAAAGCACGTGGTGTTTGTTCCTCTGTCATTTACCTCGGATCATTTAGAAACTCTTTATGAAGTTGAATACACCTATATTGCAGAAATTAGATCAAAAGGCATTTTTGCTCATCGATGCTTAGCACTAAACCAGCGAACTGATTGGATCGATGCACTTGTTTTGATTGCACAAACTGCTCAAAGTGAAAATCAGGCGCTTATTCGCACTTAATATTGATATCCAAAAGTACCACGGCCTCCGAAAACACCTTGGTGTTTATGATTGGATTCCATGTAGAGGTAAAAAGGCTCTAAAGTCAGGTCCCAACGTCTGCTTTTGGTAAAACGGAAGACAAACGGGATGCTGAGATCTATGCCCCATGCAAATTTTTTCGCTTCTTTTTTACCGATTTGCTGGCCTGCAAGACCTTTCAAATAAAAACCCCATCCAAAGACGGAGTTGCATTCATGATAATACCTTAGCCCTGCTGTGGTATAAGCAAACTTTGCGTTGTGGAAGTCCCCGACGTTGTTATATTGATACCCTACGCCAAAAAGAGGCGTGATGTGGTCGCATCCATCATAAAACAGGTTGTATCCGACACGGATCTCTGCTTCATATAGGTTGCCATATCGGTTATTGCGATTATTGCTAAAGAAGTAAGGCATCCAAAAATCGAGCGCAAAATACAGCTCATCTGCCCTGGTATGGTCGTAAACGAGACGGTCAAATGAAAAACCAAAGCGGTTTCCATATTGAGGAGCAACGGGTTCAATAGTTGTTTTTGGAGCTGCGTTTGGCTCTGGTTTTTTTGCATCGGCAATAAGTTCTCCATCCGCAAAAGCCACGCTCATTACAGATAAGAGTTTTATCAGATGGGTTTTTTGAGAAGGATTTAAAACAGAACAGGAAAAGGGTACAAAGAAATAGAAATTTCATAGTACCTCTTCATTTACTTAATGATTTCCTTTACGAAACCGCGCTGACCGTTATTATCAGCTGTGAATTTATCATTGGCCCTTTTGGCTTCAAATTTATAGGTAATGCACAACAAATTATGCATTTTGCTGAATTTGGTGTGATCATGATGCTCTTCCTTATCGGTCTGGAATTGGAGCCAGAAACTTTATGGCGTTTAAGAAAAGCCATTGTCGGTCTAGGAGGGTTACAGGTTACGCTCACGACGATGGCGCTTACTATGAGCGGCATCCTTCTCGGTTTCGACTGGCATGTTTCCCTGGCAATTAGTATGGCGCTTGCCTTATCGTCCAC
>JAGOLG010000051.1 GCA_017994195.1 Rhabdochlamydiaceae bacterium | reverse complement strand
TTCGACTTTCTCTTTTTTCTTCTTAAATTTGCTTTTTAGTTTTTCAAAGAATGAAGGCTTTTTCTCAGGTTCAAGAGGTCTTGTAAAGTCAGCAACATCTTCTTTTGTAACGCTTGTAACAGCATCTTCAACAAAATGGGGAAGGGTAGCGATGCCCGTGCGAGCATTAGTTACATCTTCTAATTTGAGGCCGTGGTTTTTCTCCATGCGTGTTTCAAATGAATCTACTTTAAACCCTTCATTAGGGTACATGCCTAATGTTCCATCTACACTTTGCACCATTTCTGTTTCTTCAACACTGTTCAATTTCTTTTGGAGGAATTCAGGTAAAAGAAGTTTCCAATTGAAACCTTCTTTGGGGTTTTCTACCCAACCTTTCTTCATTGCTACGCAAGTAACGGTTACAATAACTCCCATGATTGTAAGAGCTAAAAGAATTGAAGGAGGGAATGCGAGAAATACTCCTATAGAGCCAATTAAAGCAATAGCCCCGCCGATCAGGGTAAGAATGTGAACGACCCGGCTTCTATTCACATGATCTTTGATCTCAGTAATGAGTTCTTTAGCTACGTAATCATTACCTACTTCAATCTCATATTTTAAGTTTTCGAAAACCTTTTCTCCACCAAAACTGTCAACTTTGGCTCTGAGGTAATCAGGAAGAGTTTTGTAAAAATGGTTATAATTAAGGCCAGCAAGTTTGTCGATGGTTTCAAGAAGTTTAGCGTTTTCTTTTAGGTCTCGTTCAGGAGGGATTTCAATCAAGAGCTTGGTGTCGCGATGGATTAAAATCGAACTGGTTGCTATCGTAATGGCTCCAATTACAGACCCGAGGCCTGCGATCGCTTGAGTGATCGTAAGGCCGCTCAGCAAGTCGACTATTTTTGTATCAATAATAAAATGAAGGTATTTTGCTAGTTCAACTACGCCGGTAGTCCCAGCATTGATACCGGTCGCAGTGTAATTTGCGCCAGTTGCCCATCCCTTCATGTGATCGAGTCCAGCCTGAGCGGCTCCGAGCGTATCTCCGTAAGTCACAGCTGTAGTAAGACCGTTAAATGTAGGTTTAAGTTCTAAAGCTGAAAATGTCGCAGTGTCCGCAGCTCCAAACCCAAATTCTAATCCTCTTATTATTGACATATTAATACCTCTTAAAGAGGTTAATTATACTAAAATATTTAGTTATTATCAAACTAATATTAGATTTTTAAGTAGAGCGCTTTTTAAGGCGTAAGTATATTATAATCAATAAGATAGATGTTAGAATGCTAAATAGGCCGGCAGGCATGAATTTGTGGGTCTGCATATAGCGCCAGGAAAAGAAGAAATCTAGGGCTAAAACCACGACTAAAAGAGTCTGTCCAGCCCAAGTTTTTCCTTGACGTAGAAGGAGGGTAAAAAGGGTCATCAGAGCTGCAAAACTAAGCCCCATGACAAGGGAGGCAATGCTTGCTGATTTGTAGTATCCAAAGAATGAACCAACTAGCAAAAGAGCTACATAGATAAAAATTGAAATGTACATATAAGAACCTACAATACTTTGACTTCAGGTAAAAAAACAAGTAGAATAGTGGGATGTTCAACGCTGCAAAAAAGTTATATGAATGGGCTTCTAGCAAAGCCAAATTGAGGCTTGCTCCTCTGTGGCTCGGGGTCATTTTTCTTACGGAGCTGATTTTTTTCATCCCCATGGATGCTATTTTGCTCCTTTTTTGCCTTGAAAACCCAGCTAGGCGCTACTACTATGCCGCGATGGCAACCCTTGCCTCGGCAATCACAGGAACTATCGGCTATTTTCTAGGTCATATTGCTTGGGACTTTTTACAGCCTTATATTTTAGATCACTTGATTTCAACTGCGTTTTTTAACCGGATAACAGAGCACTATTTGGCGATTCAAAACTGGGCTGTTTTTTGCGGGGCCTTTTTGCCTGTTCCTTATAAAGCTATTACGCTGTCTGCCGGGGTCTGCCACCTCTCATTTGTTCCATTTTTAGGGGCTATTTTAACAGCCCGCATCCTCCGCTTTTTTCTGATTGCCAAAGCTACTGAAAAATGGGGACTTCAAATTAAAGCCTTTATCGATAAGCATTTTCACCGCTTTGTAGTAGGGATTGGAATCAAAATCGCTTTTGCTCTCTCATTTTTCTGGGCATTAAGTTAAGCGATGAAAAAGCTTCTTTCCACTGAAATACCTCTGGCTGCAGAATTCTTAAGGCAAGGGATACCCGTTGCTTTTCCTACTGAAACAGTCTATGGATTAGGGGCTCCTGTTTTTAACGTAGGGGCTGTAGAAAAAATCTTCCAGATGAAGGGAAGACCCTCGGATAATCCCTTAATCTGCCATATTGCATCGATTGATCAGCTTTACGAATTGGCATGTGAAGTGCCAGAAGCTGCTCTAAAATTAGCAGCCCACTTTTGGCCCGGGCCACTTACCATGGTCTTAAAAAAACAAGAAAAGGTGCCGGCCATTGTCACGGGCGGGCAGGAGACTGTTGCTATTCGCATGCCGCGGCATCCGATTGCATTAGAGCTTATTCGCCAAGTTGGAGAGCCTTTGGTTGCTCCTTCTGCCAATAAGTCGGGAAGGCCTAGCAGCACAACGGCAGAGCACGTTTTAAGCGATTTTGAAGATGGCATTGTGATTGATGGAGGTCCAGCAGAGGGCGGGCTGGAATCAACTGTTCTCTATCTTGCAGGGGAGCTGCCGCTTATTCTAAGGCCTGGACTTATCACCTCTGAAGCTATTTCTGAAGTACTCGGTTGTGAAGTCCGGTCAGGTCAAGGCGAGGTGCAAAACGCCTCTCCAGGCAGCAGGTACCGCCACTATGCTCCCAAAGCAACAGTGCGCATTGTTCACTCTATTGAAGAGGCCTTGTGCGAAGAAAGGTGTGAAGAAAGAGCGTTTCTTATGAGCACACAAAAGCATCCAGCGTTTCATCATTTAACAGCTTCGAGCTTTTATGCTCTCTTAAGACAAGCAGACATCGAAGGGTATGATGCAATTATCGTTGTTTGTAACGACTTGAATGATAAGGGCGATGAGGCTTTAATGGATCGCTTGCTCAGGGCGGCGGGCCTCTGCTGACAGTCCTGTAGGCCCAATGACGAGATCGTATTCCATTTGGCTGGCGTTCAGTTTGGCTTCACGCAAAGGAAAATAAGACGATTCTAAAGTGGTGGTTTTCACACCAGGAATCTGCCAATAACCTAAAAAGAGCTTATTCCATACAGTTTCAAGCAGTTTTCTTGAAAAAGGCAGCGCATGGGCAACATGAGGAAAAAACCGGTGTCTTTCTGCAGTTGAATAACCATTATGAACCAGTTCTAGCCGGTAGAGATGAGAAAAACCCAAAAGCTCATAAGGCCACTTAATCAAGATAACTTGCGCTCTTACCCCGACATAATCACCCATGAGATAGTCTTTAAAAAGAGTTGCACCCTTGGCATCTTGTACTTCAACCTCATAAGCATGCATCCATGCGCTTTCTGTCGCTGTGTGTGAGGGGTTTTTCCAGGAAGTCCAAACCGATTGATCATTCCCTTTTAAAATAACATGTCCAATGACTTGATTTTCGTGATATCTAAAGGTAAGAGAAAGAAGTGAAATCACGCCGCCTACGACATATAAAGAAATCCAGCCTGCCAGGTTGCTCAGACGAAAAGGGGTCTCTTTGTTTTTCACATGTCTGATGAGTGACAAGGCCAAAATTGCTGCCGCAAGCGATAAGGGAAACAGATCAAATTGCTTCGGAAGAATCAGAAAAAGTGCAAGCGAAACGATGGCAAGGACGCTGTAAATAATGGAATGTTTGCAAAAGATAGATCGTAGAATCCAGTACAGACAAAGAAGTGCAAACACGTAAGCGAGCATATTTTAGCCTATTAATCCACGTGAGCTAATTTAAGTCCAATAATGCCTATGATAATGAGGAAGATCGAAATGAGTCGAATGATGTGGTATGAGTCTCCGAAAAAAAGAATGCCTGTCACAACAGTTCCTGCAGCGCCAATCCCTGCCCATACAGCATAGGCAGTTCCAATTGGAATGGTTTTCATTGCTTGAGAAACAGAGAAGAAGCTGAGAACAATAAAAATGACCGTGATGATGCTCGGAATCAGTTTAGTAAAACCTTGACTATACTTTAAGGTTACTGTAAAACAGATCTCAAAAAATCCGGCAAGTAATAAAAACATCCACGCAAGTGACATGGTCATCTTTATATCCTAAAGCCGATTTTAAGAATAGGGAGAGCAAATGACGCCTATAACTTCATATCTCAAATCAAGCAGGGCAGCGTGTACAGCGGCAAGTATAGTGCTTTGCATTCAAGTTGTGAATCAAATAGCAAGCCGGTTTTTCACAGGAACCAGTTCCTTGTACAAGGCTTGTCTTCACTCTTTTGCAATCGGTATGATTCTGAGCATGGCGCACGAAAGTCCGATATGTACTCTTTATTTCATGACGGCTTTAAATCTTGCAGCGATATGTATAAAAGCAATACGAAAAAAAGCGCAAGACACACATACAACTCCTGATTTTTTAGTGGATATGTCTGAGATCGTAAAAGATGAAGACATTCTCACAGCAAATGATGGGAGGGTTCAAGAGCTGCAATATGCTCTAAAAAATTCCAAAAAACCCAATGTCGTTCTTGTCGGCCTACCTGGTGTTGGAAAGTCAGCGCTTGTGGCACATGTAGCTGCTTTATTGAAAAAAGACCAAATAGATCCTAACTCTTGTATATACGGCAAAAGAATTTTCTTTCTCGATCATAACAATTTTTTAAGCGAGACAAGGTTTGTCGGAGAGCTCAATGGAAAAATTAAAAAATTGCTGCAATTTTGCCAACAGAATCCGGATGTATACATTTTTATCGACGAGCTTCACCTCGTGTTAGAGGCAGGTAAAAGCTCTAACAGTAATAATTCTGTCTCAGATTTCCTCAAAGTTCCTATTTCAGAGCGTCAGATCCGGATTATCGGCGCATCTACACCTAGTGAATATTACAAACGTGTGAGTAAAGACACAGCATTCGAAAGAAGATTTCAGAATATCACCATTAAAGAGCCGACATCTGATGAGTGCCTCCAAATGTTACTTCATTATTCTGAAAGCCGCAGTTTTAAAGAAGACTATCCCAATGTTAAATTTACTCAAGAAGCTCTTGTGCAGATCATCTTAGGTACTAATACCATCCGGCCTGATATCGGTCAGCCTGATAAAGCTCGCAGCGCTCTAGCAGATATTGCGGGTCGCTGTGACGGGGAAATTGATGGGAAAACAATCTGGCCAATATTGAAAGAATACTTGGGACGCAATCCACAACAAAATAGACGACCTGTATTGAGTGATTATTTATAAATTACAAATAATACCGCTTGGCAAGATTCGAAAACTCAGCGACTTGATTTGATTCCCACTTTTTTGATCTCTTTAAATGCTTTCCCATAAATCGTGCTAACGCCGGCGCTGCTTTTAACGCAGCTCTAGCATCTAGAAGCAGCAGCCTTGTTCTGCGCGATAATACATCTTCCACTGTGCGCGCCATTTCATGATCTAGGGCCCAGAGAACATGTGCATAAGTGTAGGGAAGATCGGGAGCGAGTTTCTTTTTCAGGGCGGGATGAGCGCGCGTGAGCTTTTGGATCAGCTTTTGATCGGATCCATAGCTGCTGAGCGGATCTTGTGGATCGAGTCCCTTTGCATATCCATGGAGTTTCAAGCCTCCGGTGCAGCAGCCTCTAGGAGGAAGCATTCCTGCTAAAATAGCATGATCGACGGCGTCGTCTGCCATTTTCCGATAGGTGGTCCATTTTCCTCCCACGATTGTGACAAGACCCGATGGTGAAATCGTGACGGAGTGGTCGCGCGAAATTGCAGAGGTTTTACGCGAGCCTTTTTCTTTTACTAAGGGACGAATTCCTGCAAAATGGCTTAAAACGTCAGATGGTTTTGGCTCTTTCGTGAGATATCTAGCGGCATGTTTGAGAAGAAACGCGATTTCCTCAGGATGTGCCTTGGGTTCTAAGACTGGTTTTTTTAAAGCGGTATCTGTTGTTCCAACTAAAACCCGTCCATGCCAAGGAACTAAGAAGATCACCCGTCCGTCATCGGTATGGGGCACTAAGATGGCGGTTTTTGAATCTAAAAATGAAGAGGGGAGAACAATGTGAACGCCTTGGCTAGGCACTAACTCAGGGGATGTTTTAGGCTGGTCCAGACGTCTGACATCATCCGCAAAAATCCCTGCTGCGTTGATGACGGCTTTTGCAAAAATCGGCACATGATTTCCTGTCTCTTCATCGCGGGCTCTAACGCCAACAATTTTTCCTTTCTTTTTGATCATTGAAGTGACTTTAAAATAGTTGAGGACCGTGGCTCCTGCATCATGGGCTGTTTGGGCAAGTGTGAGCGCCAGCCGCGCATCGTCAAATTGTCCGTCATAATAAAGAACGCCGCCGCGAAGGCCATCTTTATGGAGGTTCGGGAGGGCTTTGAGCGTCTGCCTGCGAGAAAGATGTTTAGATGCTTCAATGCCGAGTTTACCTGCAAGCAGATCATAGACTTTTAGTCCCAAGCCGTAAAAAGGGCCTTCCCACCAATGGTAAAGAGGAACAAGAAACGGCAATGGATGGACAAGGTGGGGGGCATTTTCACAGAGGATGCCTCGTTCATGAAGGGCCTCTTTGACGAGGCGAATATTTCCTTGCTGAAGATACCTAAGGCCTCCATGAATCAGCTTTGTGCTCCTGCTGGAGGTCGCTTTTGCAAAATCGTGTTGTTCGAGTAAAAGAGTCTTATAACCCCTGGATGCGCTATCTACTGCAGCGCCAAGGCCTGTAGCTCCGCCTCCGATAATGATAATATCCCACTCAGGCGTGTCGAGGTTTTTTAAGAGATCGTCTCGGTTCACCCTTAAGACTCCCAAGTTTGAGCGCATTGAATAGCTTTATTCCACTTGTGTCTGAGCTCTCGCACGTGTTCCATAGACATCTGAGGAGAAAACCTATGATCTTCTTTCCAAAGAGAAGAAATCTCATCAAAATCTTTCCAAAATCCGATGGCAAGCCCTGCCAGATATGCAGCGCCTTGCGCGGTCAGCTCCGTGATTTTAGGTAAAATAACCGGCGCTGACATGAGATCTGATTGAAATTGCATGAGGATAGGGTTTCTGACAGCGCCGCCATCGACTCGTATTTCTTCGATTTTACTTCCGGCGTCTGCTTCCATCGCTTGCAAAACATCGGTGACTTGAAAAGCAATGCTTTCCAGCGCGCTTCTTGCAATGTGTGCAGCTGTTGTGCCTCTTGTGAGTCCCACAATGGCTCCTCTGGCATACGGATCCCAATAAGGCGCACCAAGGCCTGTAAAAGCCGGTACAAAGAAGACGCCGCCCGAATCAGGAACAGAGGCAGCTAGCGGCTCTACATCAGAGGCTTTTTGGATGAGCTTGAGATTATCGCGCAGCCACTGAACAACAGCTCCACCGACAAAGACGCTACCTTCAAGCGCGTAGGCAACTTCTTTTCCGACTTGGTAAGCAATTGTTGTCAGAAGGTTGTTTTTAGACAGTGGAGCCGCTGAGCCTGTATTCATCAACATAAAGCAACCCGTTCCGTATGTTGACTTAACCATGCCAGTCTTAAAGCAGGCTTGGCCGACAAGCGCTGCTTGCTGATCTCCTGCAATGCCGGCAATAGGAATGTTAGCTGAAAGAACAGAATGGGTCGATTTTCCAAAAAGATGGCTGGAAGGATGGACTTCAGGGAGAATTTCTGGCGGAATATTAAACAGCGCAAGCAGTTCTTCATCCCAGGAAAGTGTATGAATGTTAAAAAGCAGTGTTCTAGAAGCGTTTGTGACATCGGTTGCATGACATTTTCCTTCTGTCAGCTGCCACAAAAGCCATGTGTCAACGGTTCCGAACGCCAGCTCTCCTTTTTTTGCTCTTTCTAAAGCACCCGGAATCGATTTCAAGATCCACTGAAGTTTTGTTGCCGAAAAATAAGGATCTAAGAGAAGGCCCGTTTTACTGCGGATGAGCGGCTCTTTTCCTTGTTTTTTTAGCGACTGGCATAGATCGGTAGTTCGCCTGTCTTGCCAGACAATGGCGTTCATCAGAGGCTTGCCGGTTTTTCGATCCCACACAATGGTGGTTTCTCTTTGATTGGTGATGCCGATCGCACCGATTTCACGAGGTTTGAGGTTCCCTTTGATAAGCACCTCTGTGATACAGGCAGCCTGGGACGACCAAATTTCATCAGCGTCGTGTTCGACCAATCCCGGCTTTGGAAAGATCTGCTTAAATTCTTTTTGGCTCGAAGCGTGCAAGAGTCCATTTTCTGCAATTAAGACAGCACGTGAGCTAGTCGTTCCTTGATCGAGCGCCAAAATATACTTCATATTTTTAAGGTGGAGATTTATACTGATTTTTTCAAGAGGAAAAAATGGAATATTTTTGGGCGGAATTAATCGGAACAATGGTGCTTGTACTTTTAGGAAATGGAGTTGTCGCCAATCATCTTCTTATGAAAACAAAAGGGCATAATGGCGGGTGGATTATTATTTTAGCAGGATAGCGATTTGCCGTAGTCATCGCCGTTTACATCACTGGTTGGGTCAGCGGCGGGCATTACAATCCGGCGGTGACTTTTGGACTTTGCCTTGCAAAGAAAACTCCTTGGAGCTTGATGCCTATTTACTTGATCGGACAATTCATGGGAGCTTTCATTGGAGCGGTTCTTGTTTGGCTGACCTACTATCCTCACTGGCAGAAGACGCCTGATCCCCAAATGAAGCTTCTATGTTTTGCAACTCAGCCTGCAATCAGAAACTATAAG
The DNA here is from genome assembly GCA_017994195.1 of Rhabdochlamydiaceae bacterium. Classification (GTDB taxonomy): domain Bacteria; phylum Chlamydiota; class Chlamydiia; order Chlamydiales; family Rhabdochlamydiaceae; genus PALSA-1444. The sequence goes on along the minus strand of JAGOLG010000051.1, from coordinate 3,372 downwards.
TGGAACTTTATTTGTGAAGTGATAGGAACCATGGTGCTCCTCTTAGGCGTACTGGGAATTTTCAATGTCCACAATGGAATCGCCGGTGGAATGGGACCCTATGCAGTCGGAATTCTTGTATTCGCAATAGGTCTTTCTCTTGGAGGTCCTACAGGTTATGCTATTAATCCAGCAAGAGATTTGGGCCCCAGAGTCGCTTATGCACTTCTGCCCATTCGCGGTAAAGGATCGCCTGATTGGGCTTATGCCTGGATCCCTGTTTTTGCCCCGATTTTAGGAGGGATTTTAGGGACGCTTCTCTACCTCTTTTACGTCGAGCCGCTAGCCGCGATGCTGACTTTATAAAATCCACTTTTGCCACCTGCCAATTTTTAACAAAACACTTAAAAATTGGCGGGTGGCTTTTCTTAAGGATTTAGAAGAGCTTTTAGTTTTTTCTCTCTGCCAAAGAGAAAAACAGCAGGGAGCGGTGATTTAAACGAGAGCTTTTTGTGGGTGAACGGATGGACAAACTCCAGTTGAAAAGCATGCAGACAGAGACGGTGATAAGGATCGATGGTCGATCCGTACTTTTCATCTCCTAAGATCGAATGGCCTGCATCTTTGCAATGAACACGGATTTGATTTTTTCTTCCTGTTTCTAAAGCAAATCGCACACAAGAAAAGGTCGGTTTTTCATCTAACACTTCATAGTGGGTGATTGCAAGCTGACCCGTTGGTGCGCTGTAGACGCGGTATAGTGCGTCTTCTTGCAGATAACTTTTCCAGGTGCCGCTTTTGGGATTGAGCAATCCTTGCACGAGCGCAATATAGTGTCTTAAAACGGAGTGCACCTCGAATTGTTTTTTAAGACGGTTTTGCGCTTCTTTTGTGTAGGCAAACATCATGAGCCCTGATGTATCACGATCGAGCCTGTGGACTGCAAAAACAGCCTTTCCTAAACGCCGTTTTAAAATCGTATGGACGGTTCGATCTTCTTCTTTTAAAGTTGCAACAGACAAGAGTGTGTCGGGTTTATCGAGAACGACAAGATATCTGTCTTCGTAAATGATTTTAATTCCTTCATCCGTAAAGGAGGCCTTCGGTCCGATTGACACCTGCTGTCCTGCTTTGAGCTCGAGGTTGATTTTTTTAGCGACGGTGCCATCCACCCAAACGCGCCCCTTCTCAACCCATGATTTTAAAGTATTTTTTGAGCTGTCTGGGCTGAGGGTTTGAAGAACATCTAAAAGATAACTATTTTCTTGAACTTTTGCTTTCATTTACTGGAGAGTATACCATAATCCTTGAACGTATATCAATCGTCAGTTATACATCTTTAAGATAAAGGAGTTTTTTTAAATGAAGTCTACACGTGAGAAAGTGAGCTACTGTTTAGGTCTTGAAACTGGCCGAAACCTTCAAAGACAATTCAATGATATGGATGTCGAGCTTTTGAGAAAAGGGTTTGAAGATGCGATTGCAAACAATAACCCAAAGCTGAATCAAGAAGAGATTCAATCAATTATGCAAGCGCTGCGCCAGCAAGTTGAGACTCAGCAACGGCAATTTTACGCCAAGCTGTCCGAACAAAACCGGCAGGAAGGCGAAACTTACCTAGAGAGTAATAAAGCCCAAGAAGGGGTTGTAACGCTCAAAAGCGGACTCCAGTATAAAGTTTTAGCCGCAGGTACAGGTCCTAAGCCGACTCCTGCAGATGTCGTCTCTGTTCACTACCGAGGCAGTTTCATCAATGGAACCATTTTTGACAGCAGCTACGAAAGAGGCAAACCTCAAGTGTTTCCTTTAAACCGCGTCATTCCTGGCTGGTCTGAAGCGCTTCAGCATATGCATGTCGGAGACAAATGGCAGATCGTTGTTCCTCATTACCTCGCCTACGGTGAAGCAGGTTTTGGAAATGAGATCGGTCCTAATACCACGCTCGTTTTCGAGATGGAACTTCTTGGAATCAATTAAAATCAAACGGTCATCTCTCTCCGGAGAGGTGGCCATTCCTCCTTCCAAATCACAAACCATGCGGGCTTTAGCTTTTGCTCTTTTGGCAAAGGGCCCTTGCGTGGTTTATAATCCTCTTTCTTCTCCTGATACAGATGCCATGATCCGCGCCTCTAGGCTTTTGGGCGCAAAAGTTGATTGTTTTTCTGATCGTATCGAAGTTCATGGGTCTTTAAGGCCAGCAGAAGATGTCATTGACTGTGGAAATTCAGGGCTCGTGCTCCGTTTTATTGGCGCTATCGCCTCTCTTCTTCCCACGCATACCATTTTAACAGGCGATCTATCGATTCGGCATCGAAGGCATATCCAGCCGCTTTTAGAAGGGATCAATCAATTGGGTGGGTGGGCAGTTTCAAGCAGGGGAGACGGCCATGCGCCGATCATTATCCGCGGACCATTGAAAGGGGGCCAGGCGTATATCAGCGGTGAAGATTCTCAACCTGTTTCAGGCCTGCTTATTGCCTCTTGTTTTGCCCCTGACAAAACGGAACTTTTTGTCAAAGATCCTGGGGAAAAGCCCTGGGTTTCTCTTACGCTGAGCTGGCTAGATCGTTTTAATATTCCGTATAAAAACCATCATTTTTCTCATTATGAGATCGCGGGAAACGCTTCCATTCCAGGATTTACATACAAAGTTCCAGGAGACTGGAGCTCGGCTCTTTATCCCATTGCAGCGGCTCTTGTCACAAACTCAGAAATCACCATCCATGGAGTAGACTTTAATGATGCTCAAGGCGACAAAGAAGTAGTGACTTTGCTCCAAGAAATGGGAGCGAAGATTTCTGTGCATAAGGACTCTGTGACAATTCACGCCGGCTCGTCTTTAAGAGGCGCTCAAATCGATATCGGACGATTCATTGATGCAATCACGCTTCTTCCTGTCCTTGCCTGCCAAGCAACCGGTCCTACACAGATTTATGGAGGAATGATCGCTCGTGCAAAAGAGTCAGACCGTATCCAGGCGATTGTCTCCGAGCTTAAGAAAATGGGGGCCCGGATTGAAGAGACGAGTGATGGAATGATCGTGCATCCTTCTGAGCTGCAGGGAGCGAGCGTTACATGTTTTGAAGATCATAGGATGGCGCTTTCTCTTTCCATTGCGGGGCTTATGGCCCATGGTTCTACAGAGATTGCAGGAATTGAATGTGCAAAAAAAAGCTTTCCAGGTTATTTTGAGATGCTTCGCAAATTAGGAGCCGCTATTGAATAACCTGATTTTAATTGGATTTAAGGGGGCCGGTAAAACAACACTGGGCCGCAAAATCGCAGCAAAGCTTCAAAGACCATTCATCGACACCGATGATCTCTTTGGAGAAGACCCGAAGTTTGTCTATTTGAAACTCGGAAAAGAAGCCTTTTATGCAAAAGAGAAAGAGC